>NZ_JBHTRF010000003.1:197147-246278 GCF_042796115.1 Kitasatospora sp. NPDC056446
GGGGGGGCCGCTGCCCCCCCGCCCCCCCCGCCCCCCACCCCCGCGGGGGGGGGGGACCCACTGGGGGCCTTCTCCCCCCCCCCCTCCGGCTTTCCGTGTCCGGGCGGCGAGCGGCCCGGCCGCTCAGCAGCAGAGCGGGATGTCCGCGGCGACCGCGGCCCGCACCTCGGTCGCTGGGTTCGCCACGAGCGGGTGCGCCACGGCGGGGAGCACCGGAACCGCCACGAGGGCCGTAATCACCAGAAGAACAGTCGACAGACCCTTGAGCACGGTACTTTCCCTCACTTGCACATAAAGAAGAAATTGCCACGAACCAGATTTGGCTGGAGCGATATTGACAGTCAACGACAACGGCTGTCAAGAGATTTGGTCATGCATCGATTGGTCCGTATCCATGCGGTCTTGTCTGGTTTGTGTGGCTACCCCGCCCGCACGTGCTGCCCCGTTCCCGCACGTCAGCGTGGTGCCGACCTCTGCGGCCCGCCGTCGCCGGAAGATATTGACAAGGAGTCATAAAGTGGGACAGTATTGTCAATAATTGAGTCATAAAGGGATGGAAGGGGTGTCGGTGAGCGGCGGAGAGGCCATCTGGGTCGGCCAGGCCCTGATCGACGGACTGGCCCGGAGGGGCTACCGCCGCGCCGTGCCGCAGGCCCTGACCCCGCCCCGCCGGGAGGGCGGCCTGTTCACCGGCCCGGCCGGGCCCGACTGGCCGAAGCACCTGCTCGCTGCGGCGGCCCGGCCGGGAGCGGGTGCGGCCACCCTCGCCTGGTGCTTCGACACCGGTCGGCTCGACGCACTGCCGGCCGCCGCCCCGCCGTCCGCCCAACGTGTCGTGGGCGCGGTGCACGTCGGCCGGCAGTCGTGCGCGAGCCTCCTCGACGACGTGCTGACCGCTCTGAAGGACTGCGGCGTGGACCGCTCCGCCCTGGTGGCGGGCGTGACGGCGGCACCGGCCACCGCGACCGACAGCGCGGTGCTGCTCGCCGGCCTGGCCGCCGCCGGTGTCCCCGAGCGGACCCGGATCGACCGCCTGCCCCCGGGAGCCGCCCGCCGGCTGTGGCCCGAACGGGGGCCGTGCTTCACCCTGGAGTCCCCGGTCGGGCCGAAGTGCTCCGAGTACTGCGCGCCCGGCTGCTTCTGCGGCCGCTACGTGCTGCTCGGTTACGGGCAGTTCCTCGGCCGCTCGCTCCTGCCGGACGGCCGGACCGGCGCCCCGCCCCACCGCGCGGCCTTCGAGGTGGTGCTGCCGGAGTACGCCGTCGGCTGCGTGCGGGGCGGCGTCCGCACCCCGCTGGAACTCCCGGCCTTCCGCCCGCTGCTGGACGGCATCGGCCGCACCTTCCCGGAGCTGTCCGAGGGTCCGCGCGGCGCGGAGGCCGCCAGGACCATCGCCGACCACCTCTGCGCCGCCGCCCTCCTCCTCGGCAGTGGCATCGCCCCCGGTCCGCGCGGCACCTCCTACGTCGTTCGCAGACTCCTGCGCCGCGCGGCGAACGAGGCCTTCCTCGCGGGGGCCCGTCCCGACGGCCTGGTCGCCGCCACGGTGCTCGCCGATGCGGCGGTCCGCACCCCCCTCGGCCTCGACCCGCTGCCGACCCGGTCGCTCGCCCTCGTCCGCCGCGAGACCACGGCCTTCCAGGCCGTCCTGGAAGCCGGCCGGCGCTGGTTCCTCCGCCTCGCCGCCGGCACGCGCCCCGACGACCTGCCCCACCTCCTGTGGCGCGCGCGCCGCGAACGGGGTGTCCCGATCGCCGTCCTGCTCGGCTGGTGCGAGGAGTTGCTCCTCCCCGTCTCCGTGGCCCGGCTCGCCGCACTCGCCCCACCCCTCGCCGAACGCCGGAGCCCGGAGGAGGATTCGCATCGGCGGGCGGTGAAGTCGGCGCGTTCCAGGGCCTCTTGACCCGTGCCCCCCGGTCCGCCCCGGCGGTGGCCGCCGTGGCTGCCCGGCCGGCGCCGGCCCCGGCCGCGCGCCCCCGTCCGGGTTCCCGGGGGTGGACCCGGGGGCGGCGCAGTGGCGTAAGTCACGCCGTATTGGGGTGGTTTCGGGCGTTCTGCCCGGTGGTCGCCCACCTGTCGGCGGGGTGGTCCGCCGACCGGAGGTCGGTGATCGTGTCGGGCCTAAATATGATCGGAAGCCACGATCGTCGGATGGTCCTGGCGGTCGTATGTGCAACCTGGGAACGGTAGGGGCCGTCTCTCTGTGTGCGGTGCGCCAGATCGTCCGGGGCGTCGCTTCCGTCGGTGAAAGGTACGCGCATGTCAGGTCAGCGGGACAAGGGCCCGGCTCGGGGCGGGGACACGCCCGGCGCGGTCCCGACCGGGGGCGCCGAGAGCGGCGGCACCGTGCCGTCCCCGCGGGCCGGCGGACGCGCGGACGCCCGCCGGGCAGCCCAGGCCAAGGGCGGGCGCGGTGGCGGCGGGGCGGATTCCGGGACCGGCGGACGGGCGGCGGCGCGCAAGAACGCCAAGCCGAAGAAGAACGTGAAGAAGATCGTCGCCTGGTCGGCGGCCGGTGTGCTGGTGCTGATAGCCGGCGCGGGCGGTGCGATCTACTTCAAGCTGAACGCCAACATCAAGTCCTTCGACGCCGACGCGATAGCCACCGACCGCCCGCCCGAGGCGAAGGCCGACGCGGACGGCAACAAGCCGGTCAACGTGCTGCTGATCGGCTCGGACAGCCGCGGGAAGAACAACGCGGACCTCGGCGGCGGCGAGGACGGCGGCGCGCGCTCGGACACCACGATCCTGCTGCACGTCTACGCCGACCACAAGCACGCCGTGGGCATCTCGATCCCGCGCAACACGATGGTCCAGATGCCGTCCTGCAAGATGCCCAACGGCAAGTGGACCAAGGGCGGCAACACCGACCTGTTCAACGCGGCGTTCTCGGCCGGCGGCAGCGACGACGGCAACCCGGCCTGCACCCAGAACACCGTCGAGAAGATGACCGGGATCCGGGTCGACCACACCATGGTGGTCGACTTCAACGGCTTCTCCTCGATGACCAAGGCCGTCAACGGCGTGGACATCTGCCTGCCGCAGGCGATCTACGAGGGCGACATCAACCCCAACCTGCACAAGAAGGGCGCGCTCGTCCTGCCGCAGGGCAAGCAGACCGTGGACGGCCAGAAGGCGCTCGACTACGTCCGGCTGCGCCACGGCATCGGCGACGGCTCGGACATCGGCCGGATGAAGCGCCAGCAGGCCTTCATGAGCTCGCTCGTCGGCAAGATCAAGAAGGAGGGGATGAACCCCACCACCCTCCTGCCGCTCGCCGACGCCGCCACCAAGTCGCTGACCGTCGACCCCGGCCTGGACTCCGCCGACAAGCTGCTCTCCTTCGGCCTGTCGCTCAAGAACATCGACATGCACGACCTCAAGTTCGTGACGGCGCCCTGGCGTTACCGCACCCAGGACTCCAACATCGACCTGATCCAGCCGGACGCCAACAAGCTCTGGGAGACCCTCAAGGCCGACCAGACCATCGACGGCCAGAACGCCACCGGCCAGCAGCCGGACGCCCCCGGCAGCGGTACCGGTCCGGCCGCGCCGCCCCCCGCGCCCACCACCCCCGCCGCCCCGGCCGCCGACGCCGCCAACGCCTCGATCAAGGTCGCGGTCTACAACGGGACCGTCGTCAACGGCCTGGCCGGCAAGGGGACCGAGCAGCTGAAGGCCGCCAAGTTCGCCGCCACCACCGGGGGCCAGGCGGCGAGCACCAAGTACAAGACCACCACGGTCGAGTACGGCACCGGGCAGAAGGCGAACGCCGAGAAGGTCGCCGCGCTGTTCCCGGGCGCCGAGCTCGCGCCCGGCGGCGCGCGGGGCATCGCGGTCATCGTCGGCCAGGACTTCGCCGCCACCACCGGCCTGGCCACCGGCACGCCCGGTACCACCCCCGGCGGCCAGACGGCCCCGCAGCCGCTGCCCACCACGGTCACCAACGACGCCCGCTCGGGAGACGACGACATCTGCGCCAACACCACGTACGGCAGCGGCGGCTGACCGCACCCGTCCGGGGCAGCCGGGACGACCCCCGGGCCGGCGTCCTCCGGGCGCGTGGGCCCGGGGGTCGTGCCATGGTGGGCCCGGGGCCGTGCGGCCCCGGGAGGGGGCCGGCACGGCAGCGAGAGGCGGACCCCATGCCCGAGATCGCCCTGCAGTTCGACATCGCCGCGCCCCGGGCGGTCGTCCTCGCCGCGCTCACCACGCACGACGGGCTGACCGCCTGGTGGACCACCGCCGTGGACCGGGAGGGCGACGTCCTGCTGTTCGACTTCCCCGGGGTCCCCGAGCCGTTCCGGCTCCGGGTGGAGCGGGCCGACCGGGACCGGGTGGTGTGGACCAACGCCGGGGCCTTCCCGCCGCACTGGGCGGGCACCTGGATCAGCTGGGACCTCGCCGACCAGCCCGCGGACCGGCCCGGCGAGCCGCCGGCCGAGGGGCCCGCCGGCCCGCCCGCCGAGCCCGAGCGCACCCGGCTGCTGTTCCGGCACGGCGGCTGGCAGCCGGGCAGTGAGCAGGGCGTCCCGGCCGTGGCCGGCACCTGGGCCGAGCTGCTGGTCCGGTTCAAGGACTACGCGCAGAGCGGCAAGGCGCAGCCGTACTTCGTCACCGCCCGGCGCCACGACGCCCCGTGAACCCGTCCTGAAGCCGGAACTCGGGCCGTCGTCGGCGCCCGGCAGCGGCCCCGCGTGCCGGTCGGGCAGCGGTCGGGCGCCGGTCGCCCGCCAGGGCGCCGTCCGGTGGCGGGATCGTGGCGGCGGGCCGATGGTGGCGGTGTACCGCCGTCGTCCCGGCCGGGCCGCGCCGCCCCGGCTGCCGTCGTCCCGGCCGCCCCGCCACGCCCCGGCCGCCACCGCCGGCCACCACCGCCTCCGGGAGGCCCCGCAATGCCCGAAGTCACCGATCCGTACCTGCCCGGCACCCCGTGCTGGGTCGACCTGATGACGAGCGACCAGCAGGCCTCGCTCGACTTCTACCGCGACCTGTTCGGCTGGCAGGGCGAGGTCGGGCCGGCCGAGTTCGGCGGCTACACCGTGTGCATGCTCAACGAGCGGCCGGTCGCCGGGATCATGGCGCGGTCCGGGCCCGAGGGCCAGCCGCCGCCACCCGTCGCCTGGACCACCTACCTGGCCTCGGACGACGCCGACGACAGCGGCCGGGCGATCTCCGCGGCCGGCGGCACGATCCTGTACGAGCCGATGGACGTCGGCACGATCGGCCGGATGCTGGTCGCCGCCGACCCGACCGGAGCGGTGTTCGGCGTCTGGCAGGCGATGGACTTCATCGGCGCGGGTGTGGTCAACGAGCCCGGCGCGCTGGTCTGGAACGAGCTCAACACCGCCGACACCGGCACGGCCGGCCGCTTCTACCAGCCGGCGCTCGGGATCCGCCCGGCCACCATCCAGGGCATGGACGGCTACTTCTCGCTCAACGTCGGCGACCGCACGGTCGGCGGCATGCAGGCGATCCCCGGCTACCTGGCGCCCGGCACGCCCTCGCACTGGATGACGTACTTCTCGGTGGACGACACCGACTCCACGGTGGACGCCCTGGTCAAGGCGGGCGGCTCGGTGATCCAGCCGCCGTTCGACCTCCAGTCCGGCCGGATGGCCGTGGTCCGCGACCCGCAGGGCGCGCTCTTCGCCGTCATCCAGGCCCCCGAGGCCCAGCTGCCCGACTCCCCGTAGCCGCCCGACTCTCCCCGCGGCCCGGCCGGGCAACCGGAAGCCGCCCTTCCCGCGACGCGCCGCCGGGAAATGGGCGGCTTCCCCCCGTTCCCGGGTAAGACTGCACCCATGCTGGGGCTACCGGACGACATCCGTGCTTTCCTCTTCGACCTCGACGGGGTGCTCACCCAGACCGCGAAGGTGCACGCCGCGGCCTGGAAGGACACCTTCGACGCCTTCCTGCGCGCCGAAGCCGCCCGCACCGGCGGGCCGTTCGTCCCCTTCGACGCCGTCACCGAGTACGACACCTACGTGGACGGCCGCCCGCGCCTCGACGGCACCCGGGCGTTCCTGCGCAGCCGGGGCATCGACCTGCCCGAGGGCACCCCCGAGGATCCGCCCAACTACCGTACGGTGCAAGGCATCAGCCGGGCCAAGAACGACACCGTCCTGCGGCTGATCCGCGAGCAGGGCGTCCGGCCGTATGAGGGCTCCGTCGCCTATGTGCACCGGCTGCGCGCGGCCGGGCTGCCGCGCGCGGTGGTGTCCTCCAGTGCCAACTGCCGTGACGTGCTGCGGGCGGCGGGCATCGAGGAGCTGTTCGACGTGGTCGTGGACGGCAACGTCGCCAAGGCCGAGGGCCTGCCGGGCAAGCCGGCGCCCGACACCTACCTGTACGCCGCCCGCGCGCTCGGCGTCGAGCCCGCCCGCGCCGCTGTCTTCGAGGACGCGCTCGCCGGGGTCGCCTCCGGCCGGGCCGGCGGCTTCGGCGCGGTGGTCGGGGTGAACCGCACCGGGCAGGCGGCCGAACTGCGGCGCGACGGCGCCACCGTGGTCGTCGACGACCTTTCCGAGCTCCTGGGGGAGCAGGCATGAGCGGGCGCAGCGAGCGAACCACGGAGAGGTGCGCATGAGTCCCTCGGACAACTTCACGGTCGACCCCTGGCAGATCACCGAGCAGGGCCTGGACCTGGGTGGACTGGCCCGCGCCGAGTCCGTCTTCGCGCTCTCCAACGGGCACATCGGCCTGCGCGCCAACCTGGACGAGGGCGAGCCGCACGGCCTGCCGGGCACCTACCTGAACGGTGTCTTCGAGCTGCGCCCGCTGCCGTACGGCGAGGGCGGCTACGGCTACCCGGAGTCCAGCCAGAGCGTCATCAACGTGACCAACGGCAAGATCATCCGGCTGCTGGTGGACGACGAGCCCTTCGACCTGCGCTACGGCGAACTCATCAGCCACAAGCGCTGGTTGGACGTCCGGGAGGGGATGCTGCACCGCGAGGCGGAGTGGACCTCCCCGGCCGGGCGGACGATCCGGGTGCGCTCCTCCCGGCTGGTCTCGCTCACCCAGCGCGCCATCGCCGCCGTCGAGTACAGCGTCGAGGCGGTGGACGGGCCGGTGCGGATCGTGCTCCAGTCCGAGCTGGTCGCCAACGAGCAGCTGCCCGGCGGGCCGGAGGGCGACCCGCGCGCCGCGGCCGTCCTGGAGGCGCCGCTGCTGTCGGAGGTGCACCACGCGGGCGCCACCAAGGCCGTCCTGGTGCACCGCACCCGCTACAGCGGCATCCGGGTCGCGGCCGGCATGGACCACATCATCGAGGGTCCGGAGAAGTCCGACACCGTCGCCGAGGCCGAGGCCGACCACTGCCGGATCAGCGTCACCACCGTGCTCAAGGCCGGGCAGCGGCTGCGGCTGACCAAGTTCATCGCCTACGGCTGGTCCGGCACCCGCTCGCTGCCCGCCGTCCGGGACCAGGTGGAGGCCGCGCTGACCGCCGCCCGGTACACCGGCTGGGACGGCCTGGTCGCCGAACAGGCCGATTTCCTACGGGAGTTCTGGGAGACCAGCGACATCGAGATCGAGGGCGACGTCGAACTCCAGCAGGCCGTCCGGTTCGCCGTCTTCCACGTCCTCCAGGCCGGTGCCCGCAGTGAGGAACGGGCCATCCCGGCCAAGGGGTTGACCGGCCCCGGCTATGACGGGCACAGCTTCTGGGACACCGAGACCTTCGTCCTGCCGGTGCTCACCTACTGCCTGCCCGCGGCCGTCAACCAGGCGCTGCGCTGGCGGCACACCACGCTTCCGCTGGCCCGCGAGCGGGCGGCCCAACTGGGCCTGGCCGGCGCGGTGTTCCCGTGGCGGACGATCCGCGGCGAGGAGTGCTCCGGGTACTGGCCGGCCGGCACCGCGGCCTTCCACATCGGCGCCGACATCGCCGCCGCCGTCGCCCGTTACGTCCGGGCCACCGGGGACGCGGAGTTCGAGCGCGAGTACGGGCTCGAACTCCTGGTGGAGACCGCCCGGATGTGGCGCTCGCTCGGGCACCACGACGTCGCCGGGAGGTTCCGGATCGAGGGCGTCACCGGCCCGGACGAGTACAGCGCCGTCGCCGACAACAACGTCTTCACCAACCTGATGGCGCAGAGCAACCTGCGCGCCGCCGCCGAGGCCGCCGTCCGCCACCCGAGCGAGGCCGCCGCCCTCGGCGTGGACACCGAGGAGACCGCCGCCTGGCGGGACGCGGCCACCGCGATGTACATCCCGTACGACGAGGACCTCGGCGTGCACCCGCAGGCCGACGGCTTCACCCACCACCAGGTCTGGGACTTCGAGGACACCCCGCCGGAGAAGTACCCGCTGCTGCTGCACTACCCGTACTTCGACCTGTACCGGAAGCAGGTGGTCAAGCAGGCCGACCTGGTGCTCGCCATGCAGGTGCGCGGCGACGCCTTCACCGACGAGCAGAAGGCCCGCAACTTCGCCTACTACGAGCGGCTGACCGTCCGCGACTCCTCGCTCTCCGCCTGCACCCAGGCCGTCATCGCCGCCGAGGTCGGCCAGCTCGACCTGGCGTACGACTACACCGCCGAAGCGGCCCTGATGGACCTGCACGACCTCGGCGGCAACACCCGCGACGGCCTGCACATGGCCTCGCTCGCCGGGGCCTGCATCGCCCTGGTGGCCGGCTTCGGCGGGCTGCGCGACCACGGCGAGACGCTGTCCTTCCGGCCCCGGCTGCCGCCCGGGCTGATGCGGCTGAGCTTCTCGCTGATGGTGCGCGGGCACCTGCTCGGCGTCCGGATCGGCCACGACGGGACGACGTACACGCTGCGCCGGGGCGAGGTCCTCCACCTGCGGCACGACGGGGAGCCGGTGCAGGTCAAGGCGGGCTCCCCGGTCACGCTGCCGACCACGGCGCCGCCCGCGCAGGAGCGCTCCGCGCAGCCGCCCGGCCGGGAGCCGGCCCGGCGCCAGGCCCAGGCGGGGCTGGTCGCGGGCAAGCTCGGCCAGCAGGACCACCTGGCGGCGGAGTAGCGCCCGCGGCCGTCCGCCCGCCTCGGCCCGTCCGCCCGCCGTCACCACCGCCCGCCCGCCGTCACCCGTCCGGCCCACCCCGGCTGCGCCGGCCGCCGCCCCGGCGGAGGGTGCAGGTGCCTGTGACGAACGGCGCCCCAGCGAAGGAGTCGCACCCGTGGCGAGCGTGGCCGAACAGATGGTGGAGGTGCTCCGGCAAGCCGGGGTGGAGCGGGTCTACGGCGTCGTCGGCGACAGCCTGAACCCCGTGGTGGACGCGATCCGCCGGACCGAGGGCATCGGCTGGGTGCACGTGCGCAACGAGGAGGCCGGTGCCTTCGCGGCCGCCGCCGAGGCCGAGCTCACCGGCCGCCTCGCCGTCTGCGCGGGCTCCTGCGGCCCCGGCAACACCCATCTCGTCCAGGGCCTCTACGACGCCCAGCGCAGCGGCGTGCCGGTGCTCGCGCTGGCCTCGCACATCCCCTCCGGGCAGATCGGCACCGGCTTCTTCCAGGAGACCCACCCCGAGCGGGTGTTCACCGACTGCAGCAGCTGGTGCGAGATGCTGTCCGCGCCCGGCCAGCTGCCCCGGCTGCTGCGGATCGCCATCCAGCACGCGCTCGGCTCGCACGGCGTCTCGGTGCTCGCCTTCCCCGGTGACGTGGCCGCGCTGCCCGCCGCCGGGCCCACCGGCACCAGCCACTTCCTCACCGAGCAGGCGGTCGCCGCGCCGCCGTGGTCCCAGGTGCGGGAGCTGGCCCGGCTGCTGAACGCGGCCCGCAAGGTCGTCCTGTTCTGCGGTGCGGGGGTCCGCGGGGCGCACGCCGAGGTGATGGAGGCGGCGCGCACCCTGAACGCGCCGGTCGGGCACTCGCTGCGCGGCAAGGAGTGGATCCAGTACGACAATCCGTACGACGTCGGGATGAGCGGCCTGCTCGGCTACGGCGCCTGCCACGAGGCGCTGCACTCCGCCGACCTGGTGCTGCTGCTCGGCACCGACTTCCCGTACGACTCCTTCCTGCCGCAGGCGCACACCGTCCAGGTCGACCACGACGCGACCCGGCTGGGCCGCCGCACCGCCCTCGAGCTGGCCGTGCACGGCGACGTCGCGGCCACCCTGCGGGCCGTCCTGCCGCTGCTGGACGAGGGCCGCGACCGGGCCTTCCTCGACGGCATGCTGCGCAAGCACTGCCGCGCGCTGGAGGACGTGGTCGGCGCCTACACCCGCGACATCGAGAAGCACCTGCCGATCCACCCCGAGTACGTCGCCTCCGTCCTGGACGAGGTCGCCGCGCAGGACGCGGTGTTCACCGTCGACACCGGCATGAACAACGTCTGGGCCGCCCGCTACCTCCAGCCCAACGGCCACCGCCGGGTGATCGGCTCGTTCCTGCACGGCTCGATGGCCAACGCCCTCCCGCACGCCATCGGCGCCCAGCTGGCCAACCCCGGGCGCCAGGTGGTCGCGATGGCCGGTGACGGCGGCCTCGGCATGCTCCTCGGCGAGCTGCTCACGGTGGCCAAGCACCGGCTGCCGGTGAAGACGGTGGTCTTCAACAACGGCGCGCTCGGCATGATCAAGCTGGAGATGCTGGTCTCCGGCTACCCGGAGTCGGAGATCGACAACGGGGACGTGGACTACGCGGGGATCGCCCGGGCGATGGGGATCCCGGCGAAGCGGGTGACCGAGCCGGCCCGGGTGCGGGAGGTGCTGGCGGAGGCGTTGGAGCGGCCGGGCCCGGCCCTGGTGGACGTGGTCACCGACCCGAACGCGCTGTCCATCCCGCCGCACATCACCGCCGCCCAGTTGAAGGGCTTCGCGCTGGCGGCCGGGCGGACGGTGCTGTCGGGCGGGGTGGGGCGGATGGTCGACCTGGCCCGGAGCAATCTGCGCAACATCCCCCGGCCGTGAGCCGGGGCGCGGGCGCTCCCTGAGCGGCCGCCCGGGGCCCGGTTTGCCTCGGGGGCAAATTTCTTGCCCGTGCGGCACGGCGGGTGTCCACTGGACACATGACCAGCAGCTCCACCGGCGCCCCCGCCGCAGGCGACCAGCTCGACGACCAGGAGGTCGTCGGCCTCGCCGCCCGTCTCCGCGAGCACCGGCACAGCAGCCGCCTCACCCTGGAGGTGGCCGCCGCGCGGGTCGGCCTGTCCCCAGCCTATCTGTCCCGACTGGAGACCGGCAGGAGGCAGCCCTCGCTGCCCGTCCTGCTCGGGCTGGCCCGGGCGTACGGCACCTCGGTGTCCGGCCTGCTCGGCGAGAACGCGGCCGAGCCGGACCCGGTGGTCCGCGGCGGCGCCATCGAGCCCGGCCGGGCCGGCGGCTGGGGCTACCGCCGGGCCGGCGCCCCGGGCCGCGCGATGCAGGCCCTGCGGGTGCACGTCCCGCCGGGCGTGCAGGACTCGGTGGTCCGGGTCCACCCGGGCGAGGAGTGGCTGTACATCCTCCAGGGCGAGCTCAGGCTCACCCTCGGGGACAGCGTGCACCGGCTCGGCGTGGGCGACTCCGCCCACTACGACTCGCTCACCCCGCACTGCATCGCCGCCGACTCGGACGACGGTGTCGAACTGCTCTTCGTCCACACCCTGCTGCAGAGCCCCGGCGGCGAACTCTGCCTGGGCGGCGGCCCCGCCGCGACCCACTGATCTGCCGTCAGCACACCCTGGAGGAGATCCCCATGGCCGATCCCACCACCACCGTCAGCCCGGCCGCCGTCACCCCGGGCGCCGCCGGCGACACCGCCGCCGGTCCGAAGACCATGGACGCCGGCAAGTGGGCCAACAAGCGGGTCTACCTCCGGCTGGTGATCTACACCGCGGGCATCCACGTCTTCGCCGGGTTCATCATGCTCCTGTTCGAGCTGGGCAGCCGCAACAAGTAGTCCGCCCCCGGCCGCCCGCCCCTCTCCGTCCGCCCGCCTCCGCCCCCGAGGGAGGCGGGCGGAACGCTTTCCCCGGCGGGCCCGGCCGCCCGCCTGAGCCCCGCCCGCCTGACCCGCCGCCCACCTGAGTGCCGCCCACCTGAGTGCCGCCCGCTGACCCGCCGCCCGCTCACGCGTCCCGCAGCAGCTCGCAGAGCGCCTGGACGGCCGCCGGGAAGGCGTGGTCGGTCGGCGTGCCGTAGCCGATGACGAGCCCGGGCGGGGCGTCGTCGGGGCCCGGGGCGGCGCGGTGCCAGGCGAGGCCGCCGAGGGCGAGGCCGGCGGCCTGGGCCCGGGCGAGCAGCTCGGGCTCGGGTGTGGAGCCGGGCGGCAGCCGCAGGACGGCGTGCAGGCCGGCCGCGATGCCGGTGACCCGGACGTGCGGGGCGTGCTCGGCGAGTGCGGCGACCAGCAGGTCCCGGCGGCGCCGGTAGTGCAGGCGGCAGCGCCGTACGTGGCGGTCGTACGTCCCGGAGGTGATCAGCTCCGCCAGTGTCAGCTGGTCGAGCACCGGGGACATGGTGTCGGCCAGCACCTTCAGCCGGGCGACCGGTTCGACGAGGGCGTCCGGCAGGGCCAGCCAGGCGAGCCGCAGACCCGGGGCGAGGCTCTTGGCGGCCGTCCCGGCGTAGACCACGCGCTCCGGGTCGAGCGCCTGCATCGCGCCGAGCGGCTGCCGGTCGTAGCGGAACTCGCCGTCGTAGTCGTCCTCGACGACGTACCGGTCCTGCTCGCGGGCCCACCGCACGGCCTGCGCGCGGCGCTCGGCGGACAGCGGCGCGCCGGTGGGGTACTGGTGGGCCGGGGTGAGCAGGACGGCGCCGGAGCGGCCGTCCAGCCGTTCGACCCGGGCGCCCTCCTCGTCGAGCGGCAGCGGGACGGAGGAGAGCCCGGAGGCCCGGACGACGGCGTGCTGCGGCGGCAGCCCGTACTCCTCGACGGCCAGGGCGCGGGCGCCGCGCTCCCGCAGCGCGGCGCACAGCAGGCCGAGGCCCTGGGTGACGCCGGTGCAGACCAGCAGGTGGTCGGGGTCGGTGCGGACGCCGCGGACCCGGGCCAGGTAGTGGGTGAGCGCCTGCCGCAGTTCGATCCGGCCGAGCGGGCTGCCGTAGTCGAGGGCCTCGTGCGGCGCGGTGGCCAGGGCCCGGCGGGCGGCGGCCAGCCAGGCGGTGCGGGGGAAGAGCGAGAGGTCGGGCCGGCCGGACGTCAGGTCGTGCCGGGCGGTCCGGCGCGGCGGCACCGGCCGGGCGGCGGCGGCCCGCCGGCCCCGGGCGGGCGGTTCCGGCAGCGCACGGCGGGCGACGGTGGTGCCGGAGCCCTGCCGGGAGTCGAGCCAGCCCTCCGCGGTGAGCTGGCCGTACGCCTCGACCACGGTGTTGCGGGCGATCCCGAGGTCCTCGCCGAGGGCCCGGGACGAGGGCAGCCGGGTGCCGGGCGCGAGCCGCCCGGCCTGGACGGCCTCGCGCAGCGCGTCCTCCAGGGCGGCCCGCAGCCCGGCGCCGGCGGCGCGCCGCCCGGTGAGGTCCAGGTGCAGGTCGCCGCCGAAGGCGGTCCAGGAACTGGTCACGGGGCCCATTCTCGCGCGGCCCGCGGCCGGTCGGCGGCCACCGGGCGGGGCCGGCGGTCCGCTCGGCGGCGGGGCCGCCCGGCGCGTCCGCCACGCTTCCTCCACCGGCTGTTCGCCGTGCCGTCCGGGGCCGTCCCCGGGCCCGCGCGCTACGGTGCCGCCCATGGCGAACTTTGTACTGGTGGCGGGTGCGTGGCTCGGTTCCTGGGCCTGGGACGAGGTGGCGGCGGAGCTGCGCGCGGCCGGGCACGGGGCGTACCCGCTGACGCTCTCCGGGCTCGCGGAGAAGCGGGGCGCGGCGCCCGCCGGGCAGCAGGCGCACGTGGCGGACGTCCTGGCCGAGGTGGCGGAGCACGACCTTCGGGAGGTCGTGCTGGTCGGGCACAGCTACTCGGGCATCCCGGTGGGGCAGGCCGCCGAGCGGATCGGCGACCGGCTGGAGCGCCTGGTCCTGGTGGACGCCAACGTGCCGGTGGCGGGGGAGTCCTTCGCCGACCAGATACCGGAGCCGGCCGCGCTGCGGGCGGACCTCGCCGCGCACGGCGGCTGGTGGCCGCCGCTGCCGGTCGCCGAGTTCGCCGGGCAGGGCCTGACGACCGGGCAGATCGCCCGGATCACCGGGCGCGCCACCCCGCACCCGGGCGCTTCGCTGACCGAACCGGCGGTGCTGGAAGGCCCGTTGGGGGAGCTTCCGGCGCTGTACGTGAAGTGCCTGCTGGACTGGCCGGAGCCGCCGCCGGTGGTCGCCGGGCTGGTCGCGGACGGCCGCTGGCGGCTGGCCGAACTCGACACCGGGCACTGGCCGATGTTCTCCCGGCCGGCCGAACTGGCCCGGATCCTGGGCGGGTCCTGAGGCCGGCCGGGCCGTGCCGCGCCGGGTGCCCGGCGCGGCAGGCAGGGCTCAGAGCGACAGGTAGACCGCGCTGCCGACGCCGGCCAGGAAGCAGTAGACCGCGAACGGCGTCAGGCTGCGGGTCTCGAAGTACTTGGTGAGGAAGCGCACCGAGACGTACCCGGCCACGAACGCGGCGACGCTGCCCGCGGCCACCGGGCCGAGCACGGCGGAGTTCTCCGGCTTGAACAGCTCGGGGACCTTCAGCACCGAGGCGGCCAGGATGACCGGGGTGGCGAGCAGGAAGGAGAACCGGGCGGCGTCCTCGTGGTGCAGCCCGCGCAGGATGCCGGCGCTCATGGTGACGCCGGAGCGGCTGATGCCCGGGAACAGGGCGAGGATCTGCGCGGCGCCGATCCAGGCGCCCTGCCCGTAGCCGAGCCTGGTCAGCCGCTGGTCGGAGGCGATCGCCGGGTCGGTGCCCGGCTCGTCGGCGGGGGCGGCGTTCCCGGCCCGGCGGCGGCCGGTGCCGCCGCGCTTGAGCCGTTCGGCGCCGAGCAGCACCAGCCCGTTGAGGGCGAGGAAGACGGCGGCCGGGACGGGCTTGCCGAGCGCGTTGCGCAGCGCCTTCTCCAGGGCCAGGCCGGCCACCCCGACCGGGATGGTGGAGAGGATGAGCAGCCAGGCGAGCCGTTCGTTGCGGCTCTCGACCCGGCGGTGGCGGATCGAGGTGAACAGGCCGCCGACGATGCGGACCCAGTCCTGCCAGAAGTACACGACCAGCGCGAGCGCGGTGGCCAGGTGCAGGGCGACCAGCGCGGCGAGGTAGGAGGAGCCCTCGGCGGTCATGTCGAGGTCGTGCTGGATCTTCCCGCCGAGCAGGGCGGGCAGCAGGATGCTGTGGCCGAGGCTGGAGACCGGGAAGAGTTCCGTCACACCTTGCAGCAGGCCGACGCCTATCGCTTCCGGGTAGGTCAGGGTGGACATCGCGCACCTTCGCTCGGGGGTAGGCGGCCGGCCTGATCCGGTGGCCCTCGCGAAGCTACTACGGGCATGTAGACGATCGGGAGTCCCGCCGTCAGAAGTTCACCGACCGTACGTCCGGCCGACATCGGGCCGGGCCGCCGTCGGGCCGAGACGCCGCGGGGCCGGGCCGCTGTGGGACCGCAGGGCCGCGGCTCAGCCGGTGGCCACCCGCTGCCAGCCCGACCCGTCCGGGGCCGCCGGTACGCCCGAGAAGTCGTAGCGCAGCCGGTCCGGTCCGAGCGCGAGCAGCGAGATCGAGGAGGAGCCCCAGATCCGCCCGTCGCCGAAGTCCCGCCGCTGGACGAGCGCCGCGTCCGCGTCCGGGGCCAGTCCGTCGCCGGTGACGATCGGCAGCCAGGCGCCCCAGGCCTCGGCGACCGGCCCGTCGCCGGTCGGCCGGGGCCGGGGCGCGGCGGTGAGGCGGGCCCGGAAGCGGTCGGCGCGCGCGGCCATCAGCGCGCTGATCCGCTCGGAGGCGGAGCGGTTGGCGGCCAGGCCCTCCAGCCCGTCGTTGAGCACCACGCTGAGGCCGGTGGGCAGTTCGCGCTGCTCCAGCCGCCCGTCGCCCCAACTGGCGACCGAGGCGCCGTCCGGCCGGGCCAGGACGAGGTGGAAGGGGTCGTACGGGGTGAGGTCGAGCCCGCCGATCCCGCCCTCCGTGACGGCGGTGAGCGGCAGCCGGCCCCGGGTGCGCCGGGAGTCGGCGGGGGCGAGCGGCCCGAAGCCGTTCAGCAGGCAGGCGGCGGTCCGCCGGGCGGGGTCGACGGCCAGCCAGGTGCCGCCCGCCGCGAGGTCGAGGCCGCCGAGCAGCCCGGGCCGGTCCGGCCAGTGGCGGTCCGGCGGCAGCCAGGCGCGCCCCAGGTACTCGTCCCGGACGGAGAGCAGCAGGACCGGCGGCTCCGCGCCCGGCTCGATGCTGACGAACGCCGTACACACGACCGCGGCCCCCTGACCTCGTCCTGCCGCCGATCTTCGCACGGCCGTTCGCTCTCCGGAAGTGGCCCAAGGAACCCGCTGCCGAATGCACCAGGGACGCGGGCCACCGGGCTCCTAGGCTGGCGCTCATGACGACGAACGAGACCGTGACCACCTCCGCCGGAACGGCCGGCGCCCCCGTGCCCGCGCCGGCCCGGCGCCTCGTGCTGCCGAAGCTCGCCCCTGCCTTCTACCAGGCGATGGTCGCCGTGGACGAGGCCTCCAGGACCGGTCTCGACCCGGTGATCGTCGAGCTGGTCAAGCTGCACGCCTCGATGATCAACGGCTGCGCCTTCTGCATCGACAAGCACTCCACCGACGCCGTCGCGCAGGGCGAGCAGGACCACCGCCTGCTGTCCCTCCCGGCCTGGCGCGAGACCCCCTGGTTCACCGCCCGCGAGCGCGCCGCCCTGGCCCTCACCGAGTCGGTCACCCTGCTGACCCAGGGGCACGTGCCGGACGCCGTCTGGGCGGAGGCCGCCGAGCAGTTCGACGAGACCGAACTGGCCCAGCTGGTCGCTCTGACCGCCACCATCAACGCCTGGAACCGGATCGGCGTGAGCACCCGCATGAGCCCGGCCGCGAAGTGAGGACGGCGGACATGACGACCCCCGGGGACCGGACCGACCGCGACGGCCCGGCGGCCCGGCAGGAGAAGGCCCGGCTGCTGCGGGAGCTGCACCGCCCGGGCGAGCCGCTGGTGCTGGCGAACGTGTGGGACGCGGCGAGCGCCCGGCTGGTGGCCGCCGCCGGGGCACGGGCGGTGGCGACGGCCAGTGCGAGCGTCTGCTGGTCGCTCGGCAGCGCGGACGGCGGCGGCGCCGATCGCGAGGAGGTGCTGGCCCGGACCGCCCAGGTGGTCCGGTCGGTCGGCCTGCCGGTCACCGCCGACCTGGAGAGCGGCTACGCGGCCACCGCCGCCGGTGTCGGCGAGACCGTCGCCGCGCTGCTCGACACCGGCGCGGTCGGGGTGAACCTGGAGGACGGCGGACGCCCGGTGGCGGAGGCCGCCGAGCGGATCGCGGCGGCCCGGGCGGCGGCCGACGCGGCCGGCGTCCCGCTCTTCCTCAACGGGCGCACCGACGTGTTCCTGCTGGGGACCGGCGCCCCGGAGGACCGGCTGGACGAGGCCGTCCACCGGCTGCGGGCGTACGTCAAGGCGGGCGCGGACGGCGTGTTCGTCCCCGGCGTCGCCGACCCGGGGACCATCGCCGCGCTGGTCGCGGCCGTCCCCGTGCCGCTGAACGTGCTGGCCGGCCCCGGCTCCCCGTCGGTCGCCGAGCTGGCGAAGCTCGGCGTGGCCCGGGTCAGCCTCGGCCCCGGCCTGGCGAAGGCGGCGTACGCGGCGGTCCGCCGGGCCGCCGAGGAGGTGTACGCCGACGGCACCTACACCGCCCTCGACGGCGGGCTGACCTACCCGGAGCTCAACGGGCTCTTCTCGGGCTGAGCCCGGAGCCCGGGGTCAGGAGCCCGCAGCCTGGACTGAGCCCGGGGCCCGGACGGGCGCCCGGGCGCGGGACCGCGGGTGGCCGGCCGTACGGGGGTCGGCCGGCCACCCGCGCGGTCAGCCGAGCGCGTGGCTGACGGCGTCCCCGTTGCCGCATTCCTCGACGTGGTCGCCGAGCGAGCCGCCGAGCACCGGGACCGTCGCCACCTTCGGCAGGCAGCCGGCGGCGGCGGTGAGGTTCCAGGGCCGGGACGGGCTGGACCCGTCCCCGCCGTCCGCGGCCGTCCCGGCGAACGCGGGCGCGGCGGGGACGGCCAGGGACAGCGCGGCGAGCACCAGGGCGAGCGGCTTGGCCCCCACCCCGGTCAGCCGATCTGCCCGCTGAGCCCCGGGTGGCTCATCTGGTTGGTGCCGACGGCCTCCACCTCGTTCGCGGTGTGCCCGACGAGGGGGAGCTTGCCCGCGGTCTGGAGGGCCAGGTCGGCGGGGGAGAGGTTGAGACCGTCGGTCAGGCCGCCGGTGGCGTCCGGCGAGGAGGCGGTCTGGGTGGCGGCGGAGGCGGCCGGCACGGCGATGGCGAGGCCCGCCATGGTGAGGGCGGCCAGGGTGGCGAGTTTCTTCATGCCCTGCCGAACGACCCGGCCGCCCTCAGGTCACCGTGTGGGGCCGACCGTCACCCACAGGGTTCGCACGCTGTTGCTCACGAAGGACGGGATCGGCTCGTTCGTCCGGCCCTCCGCCAGGGCCAGGCCGGGGAACCGGGTGAACAGGTGCCGCAGCGCCGTCTCGGCCTCCAGCCGGGCCAGCCCGGAGCCGAGGCAGAAGTGCGGGCCGTGGCCGAGCGACAGGTGCCGGGCGGGCTGCCGGGTCAGGTCGAAGCGGTCGGCGTCGGGGTACTGCCCGGAGTCCCGGCCGGCCGCCGCGTAGGAGGCCAGCAGTGCCTCGCCGCGCCGGATCACCACGTCGCCGACCTCGATGTCCTCGACGGCGTAGCGCAGCGGGAACTGCCCGACCGGCGCGTCGTGGCGCAGCGTCTCCTCGACCACCGCCGACCAGGGCTGCTCGCCGTCCAGGACGAGCCGCAGCTGGTCCGGGTGGGCGAGCAGGGCGCGGACGGCGTTGGTGATCAGGTTGAGCGTGGTCTCGTGCCCGGCGACCAGCATCAGCACCAGGGTGCCGACCAGTTCGGCCTCGCTGAGCCGCTGCCGGTCGGGGCGCTGGTCGTCCTCGTGGGCGGCGATCAGGTCGGTGGTGAGGTCGTCGCCGGGCTCGGCCCGCTTGGCCGCGACCACCGAGGCCAGCAGCGCGTTCAGGTCCCGCTGCGCGGCGATCGCCGCCGCCGGGGTGGCCGAGCTGGAGACGATGGTGTCGGACAGCTCGTGCAGCGCGTCCTGCTGCTCCAGGCCGAGGCCGAGCAGTTCGCCGATCACCTGCATCGGCAGCGGGTAGGCGAAGTGCCGCCGCAGGTCGAACTCGCCCTCCAGCTCGGCGACGCCGTCGAGCAGCCGGACGGTCCGCTCCTCGATCGCGGGGGCCAGCGCGGCTATCCGGCGCGGGGTGAACGCCTGGGAGACCAGCCCGCGCAGCCGCCGGTGGTCCTCGCCGTCGGCGGTGACCATGCCGGGGACGAGGATGAAGTTGGCCAGCGGCCAGCCCTCCGGCAGCCGCCCCTCCCGGAAGGTCGTCCACAGCTGGGCGTTCTTGCCGACGCGCGGGTCGGCGAGCAGCGCCTGGAGGGTGTCGTGGTGGGTTATCGCCCAGACCACCACCCCGCCAGGGAGCTCCACCAGGACCGCGGGGCCGGCCGCGCGGAGCCGGGCGTTCTCTCCGTGCTGGTCGGCTCCGAAGGGGTCGAGTCTGACGGGTTCGGGGCGGGCTCTCCGGGAATCGACGGCGGTGTCCATGCGGGCCTTTCGGGGGCGGGCGGGCGGGGCGGGGTGAAGGCGCTGTAGAGCACCGGCAGGCCGGTCAGGGCCCGTGACCAGGGGGACGGCCGCCAGGCCAGTTCGCCGGCCGGGACGGCGAGTTGGAGGTCAGGCAGGCGGTGCAGCAGGGTCTCGACGGCGGTCTCGACGATGATCCTGGCCGGGTGCTGGGCCGGGCAGACGTGCCGGCCCGCGCCCCAGGCGAGGTGCGCCCGGTTGCCGCCGAGCGAGCCCTGCGCGGCGGCGGACACGCCCTGGGCGGCGGGGTCGGCGTTGGCCGCGGCCAGGCCGAGGACGAGCATGTCGCCGGCGCTGATGTACTGGCCGCCGAGCACGGTGTCGCCGGTGGCCCAGCGGCCGGGGAAGTTCTGCGTCGGCGGGTCGCGCCAGAGCACCTCCTCCAGCGCGTCGGACACGGTGAGCCGGCCGCCGGTGAGGGTGGCCCGGAAGCGCCGGTCGGTGAGCAGCAGCCGCAGCGTGTTGCCGGTCCAGTTGATCGAGGTCTCGTTGCCCGCGACCAGCAGCACCACCAGGTGGTGCACCGCCTCCTCGTCGGTCAGCCCGGCCGGGTGGGCGAGCAGCCAGGAGGTGAGGTCGGCGCTGGGGGCGGCGCGGCGGCGCCGGACGAGGTCGACCAGGATCCCCTGGAACTCGGCGCCGGCCCGCTGGGACTCCGCGCTGCTGTCCACGAAGTGGCTGATCAGCTTGACCAGCCGGGGGCCGGCCTCGGACGGCAGGCCGACCAGCTGGGTGAAGACCAGCAGCGGCAGCGCCCGGGCGTACTGGGCGATCAGGTCGGCGGTGCCGTCCGGCCCCCAGCTGTCGATCAGCCCGTTGGCGGCGGCCTCGGTGGTCCCGCGCAGCTGGTGGTGGTCGATCTGGGCGAGGGTGTCGGAGACGGCGGAGCGCAGCCGCTGGTGCTCGGCGCCGTCGAGGTTGAGCAGGGTCGGCCGCCAGGAGGTCATCGGCAGCAGCCGGGAGTCGGCGGACAGCCGGCCCTCGGCGGGCACCCGCCAGCGGCGCGAGTCCTTGGAGAACAGCGCCTCGTTGCGGGTGAGTTCGAGCATCTCGGCGTAGCCCAGGACGAGCCAGGCCTCGACCCCGGGCTCCAGCTCGATCGGCGCGACCGGGCCGTAGCGCTCGCGCAGCCGGGCGTACAGGCCGTGCGGGTCCTCGGCGACGGCCGGGCCGTACAGCGGGGTCAGCGGTACGCCGACGGGCAGGCCGCGGCCGGGGCCAGGGCCGGGGCCGGGTGTTCCGGGTGTTCCGGGCAGGCCGGGGCCGAGGGGCGGCGCGCCGTGGGCGACCGGGCAGCCGGGGCCGACCGGGGAGGCGGGGCCGGATTCGTGGGCGGTCATCCCTGGAGCTCCAGGATCGAGCTGCGGTGCAGGTGGTCGACGAAGTCGATCAGCAGGTCGTAGGACTGCCGCCGGTCGCGTGCGTCGCAGAACAGGATCGGGACGTCCGGCAGCAGGTCCAGTGCCGAGCGCAGCTCCTCCTCCGGGTAACTCGGGGTGTCCGGGAAGGTGTTGACCGCGACCGCGAACGGGATGCGCTGCTCCTCCAGCCGGCCGAGGACGTCGAAGCTCTCGTCCGGGTGGCGCAGGTCGACCATGGCGATGGCGCCGAGCGCGCCGCGCGAGAGGTCGTCCCAGAGCGGCCAGAACCGCTGCTGCCCGGGCGTGCCGAACAGGTACAGCGCGAGCCGCGGGTTGAGCGTGATCCGGCCGAAGTCCAGCGCGACCGTGGTGGTGGTCTTGCCGGCGCGGCCGGTGAGGTCGTCGACGCCGCTGCTGGCGGCGGTCATGGTCTCCTCGGTGCGCAGCGGGGTGATCTCGCTGAGCGAGCCGACCAGGGTGGTCTTGCCCACCCCGAACGGGCCGGTGACCAGGATCTTGACCGCGCCCTGCACCGAGGACGGCAGGTACTGCGGCCCGTCGGCGGACCCGGTGGCCTCGGGGGCGGCTTCAGCGGAGTTGGCGGAGGCCAACGAGCACCTCTTCCAGAAGGGTTGTGGGCAGGCGTTCGGCCTGCGGGACGGGCGGGAGCACCTGCACGGCGCCGAGGTCCCACAGGTCCCCGACCAGCACCTTGACGACGCCGAGCGGCAGCCCGAGGTGGGCCGCCACTTCGGCGATGGACAGCAGGCTGTGGCAGAGCCCGAGGATGCGCCGGTGCTCGCGGTTGAGCAGGACGTGGTCGGGCAGTTCCGGGGCGTCGGATAACGCGCTGACCAGGCTCTCGATGGCCAGGTCGGCGCGGGTCGGGCGGCTGCGCCCGCCGGTGATGACGTAGGGCCGGACCGGCCCGCTCACCGGTGGCCCCCCGCCGCGTGGTCGACCCGCGGCGGGCTGGTCAGGTGGGTGCCGATCCGTTCGACCAGGACCTGCATCTGGTAGGCGACCAGGCCGGCGTCGACCGCCTCGCTGGTCACCACGGCCAGGTGCGCCCCGGCGCCGGCGGCGACGATGAAGAGGTAGCCGCCGCCGTACTCGATGATGATCTGGCGGGTGGCGCTGCCCGGTCCGCCGAAGCCCGTCGCGACGCCGCGGGCCAGCGACTGGAGCCCGGAGCAGGCGGCGGCGAGCCGTTCGGCGTCCTCGCGGGCGATGCCCGTGCTGCGGCCGATCTCCAGGCCGTCGTTGGAGACGACGACGGCGTGCTGGACCTGCGGGACGGCGATGATGTCGGCGAGCAGCCAGCCGAGATCAGGGGTGGTGGTCATGGAACTCTCCGGAGCGCTGGGGAAGTCGGGGGGAAGCGGGCAGGGAAGGGTCGGGCTGGACGGCCTGGGCCCGGACGGCCGATCGGCCGCTGGCGGTCCCGGCCTGGAACATCGCCATGAACGCCTGCGCGTCCCTGGCCGAGCGGTACGGCGGGGCGGGCGGCGGTGGGGGAGCGGCGTGCTGGGCGGGGCGGTGGGCGCGGTCGCGCCGGTGGCTCCGGCGGGGCAGTGGCGGCGGGGTGTCGCCGGCGGCGGGGCCGTGGCCGAGGGGCGGGGTCTCCACCAGGGGGTGGCCGGGGGAGGCCGGCCGGGGGTCGGGGTAGAACGCCCGGTCGTCCGGCCCGAGGCCGGGGACGGTGGGCGGCAGCGGCTCGGTGAGCAGCGCGTTCGGCAGCAGGACGACCACGCGCACACCGCCGTACGGCGAGGGCGCCGAGCTGAGGGTGACCCGGAAGCCGTACTGCTCGGCGAGCCGGCCGACGGCGGCCAGGCCCAGTTGCGGCACCTCGCCGAGCCGGGAGACCTCCAGGGTGCTGCCGCCGGCGAGCGCGGCGGCGGCCTTGGCGACGGCCTGCTCGGGCATGCCGACGCCGCCGTCGTCGATCTCGATGACGGCGCCGTTGTGCACGGGCATGAGGGTGACGAACACCTGGGTGCTGGGCGGGGAGTAGCGGGTGGCGTTGTCGAGCAGTTCGGCGATCGCGTGGATCAGCGCCTCGGCCGCGGCGCCGACCACGGCGGTCTCGATCCGGCTACGGACCACCACGCGCTGGAACGGCAGGATGCGGGACTGGGCGCCGCGGACGACGTCCTCCAGCGAGACGGGTTCCGGCCAGTGCCGGCCGGCCCGCGCGCCGCACAGCACGGCCAGGGTCTGGGCCAGCCGGGCCTGCTGGGCGGCGGCGTGGTCGGCCTTGAGCAGGCCCTCCAGCAGCGCCGGGTCGTCGTGGGTGCGCTCCATCTCGTCGAGCAGCGCCTGCTGGTCGTGGGCCATGACCAGGATCCGGCGGGCGACGCTGAGGAAGGCCCGCTGGGTGGAGGCGGTGAGTTCCTGCTCCTGCTGGACGGCGGCCAGCTCGGCGCCGCGGAGGGAGAGTTCGGTGGTCAGCTGTTCCTGGAGCCGGGCGAGTTCGCGTTGCAGCCGGTCGGCGCGGCCGCGGTGGGTGACGGACACGGCGCGGTACCGCGCGGCGGCCACGAGGGCGAGGACGGCGAGCACGCCGGTTGCCGTTACGGACCACTGAGTCATCGTCACGCCGCGAATTCTAGGGTGATGATCCTACGAAGGTGTGAACGGATCTCGCCAAGTGACCGGATCTCGTCAATATCCAGTCAATCCGGCCTCAATCCGGACTCGTTCGACCCCGACCACCACGCCTGACGAGGCCTCGGGTCCACCGTGCGAGGCCGGCCGCGACGGGTCGGATCCGCGCCCGGTGGCCGAATCGCGTCCCGGTATGTGTGGGGCCTGTGCGCAGGGTGTTACGGAAGGGGCGACATCCGGTGCAGGAGCAGCAGCGCCACGTCGTCCGGCCGGGACCGCCGCTCGGTCACGTTCAGCGTCAGCAGGTCGGCCAGCCGCTCCAGCGAGGCCGCCGCGCCGAGCCGCCCGGGACCGGCCTGACGGGCCCACAGTTCGAGCCCGCCGAGCATCCGCTGCACCGACTCGTCGTAGTCCTCCTCGCGGTCCTCGACCAGCCCGTCGGTGTACACCAGCAGCGTCTCCCCGGCCGCCAGCCGGTCCACCACCAGCGGGTACGGCTGCTCCGGGTCCACGCCCAGCGGCGGCCCGCCCGGCAGCTCCAGCTCGACGGCCCGGGCGCCGGTGGTGATCCGCACCGGCGCCGGGTGCCCGGCCCGGGCCGCCGTCAGCTCGCCGCCGGCCGGGTCCAGGGTCAGGTAGAGACAGGTCGCGAACAGCTCGGTGTCCAGCTCGGACAGCAGCCGGCTGGTCCGGGCCAGGGTGGCGGCCGGGTCGTGCCCGTCCGTCGCGTACGCCCGCAGGCCGCTGCGGAGTTGGCCCATCACGGCGGTCGCCTCGGCGTTGTGGCCCTGGACGTCGCCGATCACCAGCCCGATCCGGCCGTCCGGCAGCCGCAGCAGGTCGTACCAGTCGCCGCCGATCTGCATGCCCTCGGTGCTCGGCAGGTAGCGGGCGGCGCTGGCGATCCCGGGCAGCCGGGGCAGGGTGCGCGGGAGCATCGCCCGCTGCAGCTCGGTGGCCCGGTGGTGGTGGGTGTCGTACAGCCGGGCCCGCTCCAGGGACTGCGCCAGGATGCCGGCGAACGCCGAGTACAGGGTGCGGTCCTCGCGGCTGAACGCCCGCTCGGCGGCGAAGGTGATCAGGCAGGAGCCGACCTGCTGCCCGGAAGCGACCAGCGGCAGCACCGCCCAGGCGGCCGGGGCGAGCGGGTCGCGCCGGGCCCGGGCCGCGGAGGGTTCGCTGAACAGCGGGGCGGACCGGGTCAGCGAGCGCTGCATCACGTCCGCCGACAGGTCCGCCAGACGGGTGAGCTCGGTGCGGCGCGGGCCCCCGTAGACGGTGTGCGAGACGGGCAGCAGTCGCCCCTCGTCCACCAGGTCGAGGACGATGCCGGCGGCGCCCAGCGCCGGGCGGGCGATGTCGGTGACGGCGGTGGTGACGTCCCGCACGGTCACCGCCCGCGACAGCGCCCGGGTCAGCGCCAGCAGCAGCGCCGTCCGGGCGGCGGCGGGGGAGCCCGACTCCTGGGCGGGCGGCCGCTCCCGGTGCCCGACGTCCGCGAGCAGCCCGGCGATCCGCACCGGCCGCCCGTGCACGTCCAGCATCACCTCGCCGGACTCCTCGACCCGCGCCACCCGGCCGCCCCGGCGCAGCACCCGGTAGCCGATCCGGTAGTGCCCGCCGGTGGCCAGCGCCTCGGCGAGCGCCGCCTGGACGTCCGGCAGGTCCTCGGGGTGGACCAGGCGGTCCAACTCGGGGGCGGAGCCGTCCGGTGAGACCGGCCGCCCGGTGACCCGGAACGCCGCGATGTCCCAGTAGCTCTCCCCGGTCACCAGGTCGCGCTCGAAGGCCCCGTGCCCGGCCGCCCGGACGGCGAGCGACAGCAGCGGATGGGCCGGCCCGGCGGGCCGGCCCGCGTCCGCCCCGTCGGTCCCCGCCGCCGGGCCCTCGGACGACCGGACGCCGTGCGGCGGGCGGGCGTCCCGCGGCAGCCGGGCGTCCGCGTGGTCGAGCAGGTGGGAGAGCCGGTGCCCGCAGGCCTCGGCGATGGTCTCCAGGACGTCCAGGTCGCGCCGGGGCACGGTGCCCCGGTGGGCCAGCGCGAGCGCGAGGACGCCGACCGGCCGCTCGTCCACGACCATCGGCAGGGTGATCACGGCGATCATCCCGGTGCCCATGCCGGCGTTCCGGTTCGGGTAGTCGACGCTGATGTGCTCCGGACCGAGCAGGTACGGGCGGCGCAGCCGCAGCGCGATCGCGGCGGGCAGCTCACTGTCCGGGTCGACCACGCCGTAGCGCTCGTGCGCCCACTCCGGCAGCCCGTGCGAGGCGGTCAGCCGGAGCATCCCGGTGGAGTCCAGCAGGTAGAGCGCCGAACCCTCGCCGGTGATCCACCCCGGGCCCTCGGCCAGCACGGTGCCGAGCAGTTCGGCCGCGCTGGTGCAGCCGAGCAGCAGGCGCACGCAGCGCATCGCGCTGCGCGTGGTCGGGGCGCCGAGCGGCGGCGGGGTCCGGTCCGGGGTCCGGGGCCGGTCCGCCGCCTGCGTCCGGTCCGCCGGCCGGTTCTCGTCCTCGGAGGGGGGCACTGATTCTTAATACCCCATTTCCCCAGGCGGTGACTGATGACCGAGCCGCCGCACCAGCACCAGGGTCCGGTCGTCCGCGACGTGCTCCGCCACCGTGTGCACCAGCCGCCGGGCCGCGCCGCGCACCGACTGCTGCTGCGTCCGGTGCGTGCGCACCACCGGCTCGGCGGCGGCCAGCAGCCGGCCCACCCCCTCGTCCAGGTCCCGGCCGGGCACCTCCACCAGGCCGTCGCTGAACAGCAGCAGTGAGTCGCCGTGCCGCAGCCGCCCGGACACCGCGGGGTACGGCGCGCCCGGCACCAGGCCCAGCGCCGGGCCGCCGTGCTCGGACGGCTCCCAGCCGTCGCGGCGGCAGTACCGCACGGGCGGCGGGTGGCCCGCGTTGAACAGCCGGTAGTGCCCGGTCGCCGGGTGCAGCGCCAGGTGCACGGCGGTGGCGAAGTCGTCCTCCCAGCCCATCCGGACCAGGTGGTCGTTGGCGGCCGGCAGGAACGCCTCCGGCGGGACCCGGCCCAGCAGCATCGCGAAGGCACCGGACAGGTGGGTCGACCGGGCGGCCGCCCGGCTGCCCTTGCCCGACACGTCCACCAGCACCAGCTCCAGCAGGTCCTCCTCCGGGCGGTGCGCGCACAGCAGGAAGTCCCCGGAGAACGAGGCGCCGCCGGCCGGGGCCAGCGCGCTGTCGAAGTGCCAGTCCAGCAGCCGCTCCGGGAGCCGGGCCAGCGCGCGGTTGTGCTCGGCCAGCTCCAGCAGCATCGAGTCGCCCTGGGTGCCGCGCAGCCCCAGCCGGTGCCGGAACCGGTTCGCCGCCAGCACCGTCGCGCCCGTCAGGCCCACGACCACCGTCACCCCCAGCCGCACCCCGTGCGGGTCCTGCACCGCCGCCCCCAGCAGGCTGCCCGCCAGCGCCACGCACACCAGCACCAGCAGTTGGCCGCGCCGCAGCACCAGGCCCCCGCCCACCACCGGCAGCACCAGCGCCGACGGCGGCCACCCGTACGGCAGCAGGATCGGCAGCACGCCCAGTGCCGCCGTCACCCCGAGCAGCACCCCCAGCGCCAGCCGTCCGGCCCGTATGTCCCCGTCCAGCAGCCGCCCGTACCACCGGCGCGCCCTCGCTACCAGTGCGGGCACCTACGACCTCCGGCCACGGGGGCGGTCCCCTCATGACCACCGATCAGACCGGCCACACTAACCCGTCCGCGGCCGGGCCCCTCCGCCGACCTGCGGGGCGCCGCGCGCGGGAGAAGCCTTCGGGCCCGGCTTCCCGGCCGCCGGTCCCGGGCGGCCGCCGGCCCGCCCAGGGCCGCCCGTGCCTCCCCGCGCCCGGTGCGGCGCGGGAAGTCGGCGGGCCCGACTTCCGGTGTCGCGGGCCCGGGGCCGTCGTCGAAACCCCCCGACTGCGGGCCGCCGCGCCCCGGCCTCCGGCGGGAGGCGGCCCCTCTGCTCTTCCGCGTTGCGATGCCCGCGCGCCGACGATCGAAGACGGGCCCTACGCGGGCCAGTTGCGCAGGCCGGTGGTGAGGGTGGCGATCAGGCGGTCCTGGGTGGTGGCGAGGTCCTCGGCGAGTTGGAAGGCGCCGGCGGCGGTGAGGGAGGCGAAGCCGTGGGCGAGGGAGCGGACGGTGCGGGCGGCGTGGACCGCCTCGGAGCCGTCGAGGCCGTACTCGCGCAGGACGGCGATGATCACGCCGACGAGCCTGGCGGCCGCCCCGGTCAGGTCGGCGTCGGGCTGCGGGGCCTGCGGGAGGGCGGTGTAGCGGTGGGGCCGCTCGGTGGCGTACGCGTGGTAGGCGCGCAGGACGGCGGCGACCGCGTCGTCCCCGCTGCGTCCGACGGCGGCGTCCGCGAGGCGGTCGGCCAGTTCGTCGGTGACCCGGACGGCGATCAGCCGCCGGAGTTCGGCGAGCCCGCCGCTGACGTGCTTGTAGAGGGAGGGGGTGGCGACGCCGGCCCGGGCGGCGACCGCGGCCAGGGTGAGGGTGTCGGCGCCCTGTTCGTCGATGAGGGCGAGGGCGTGGTCGACGACCTGGTCGGGGGTCAGTCCTACGCGGGGCATGGTTCGGGTCTCTCCGTACGGAAGCGGGGGGGGGCGTCGGTCTGGCGCGTCGGGGTGGGGCGAGTGGTCGGGCGTGTCGGTGTGTGGGGGCCGGGCGTGTCGGGGTGTGTCGGGTCGGGGCTGGGGAGGCCGGGGGCGGGCGGTCGGCTCAGGCGAGTCCGGCGAGGAAGGGCAGCAGCGCGTCGGCGGTGGCCCGCGGGTTGTCGGCCATCGGGTAGTGGCCGGACCCCTCGATCATCGCCTTGCGGGCGCCGAGCGCCGCGGCCTGCCGGTCGGCGACGAGTTCCGGCTTCGGGAAGTCGGGGTCCTTGCTGCCCATGACGACCAGCGCCGGGCACCGCACGGCCGCCGTCCAGCCGGTCGGCGAGGAGTCCCCGCCGACGTACCCGCGGGTGGCGGTCTTGCGGCCGGGCGTGCGCAGGGCGGCGACCAGGCCGTCGACGTACCCGTCGAAGTCGGCGGGCTTGGCGCCGGGGAAGGCCATCCGGCGCAGGTAGAAGCCCCAGAAGGCCGGCCAGTGGACGAGCGCCGCGCCCATCAGGCCCATGGCGCCGCGCATCAGGGCGCCCGGTTCGGGGTTCTCGACGAAGGCGTCGATCAGGACGATCCCGGCGACCCGTTCCGGCGCGTCCCCGGCGGCCTTGACGACGGTGGCGCCGGTGTAGGAGTTCCCGGCGAGGACGGCGCGCGGGATGCCGAGGTGGTCGAGCAGGGCGAGGACGTCGTCGGCGAGGGCGGCCGGGCCGTAGTCGTCCCAGGCGATCGAGGACTCGCCGAAGCCGCGCAGGTCCATGGTGACGACCCGGTGGCCGGCGGCGGTGAGCAGCGGGCGGAGGTGCCGGTACGCGGCCCGGCTGTCGAGCATCCCGGGGAGCAGGACGACGGGGGCGGCGTCGCCCTGGTGGGTGCCGTCGTCCGGGCGGGTGTCGTCGAAGGCGATCCGTCCGCCGGGGACGTCCAGGTACCGGGTGCTCGGGGTGGTGGCGTTCATGGTGGGCCTCCTCGGTCCGCCGCTGCGGGGCATCGGCGAATACTGCCGATAGCCATAAAGCTAAGGCTAATAGCCTTAGCCGTCAAGCACTGGTACCGACGGCGGGCCGCGCGCGCCTCAGACCCCGTCCGCCCGGAACGGGTCGTGCTCGCTCAGCAGCTTCTCCAGGCGGGCCTGGTCGACCCGGCTGACGATCTCGTTGGACTCGTGCCGGTCCCGGATCACCTTCGCCAGGGTGAACGCGGAGGTGACGGTGTAGAGGAGGCCGATCCCGAGGAAGGCCCGGGTCCATCCGCCGACCGGCAGGTAGGCGATCCCGACGGCGAGGGCGGTGCCGGAGAGGGCGAAGGAGAGGATGGCCTGGATGTAGTACGCGGCCGTGGTGCGGTTCTGCATCGGTGCGCTCATGGCGCCAGGATGCGGCCGTGCGGGCGGCTCGCACATGAGTAGGAGTACTCAGATGGAGTGCTCGGATCGGGTGCCCCGGTGAGGGGTCGTTCGTTGACGTCCGATCACGTGTTCCACAGCCGTCCCGGACGGATGGCTTGGAATCAGGGCGTCCTAGGATTAACGTTTGATAACGCAGCGCGGTCGTCAACGCCGTACCCAGACGGCACCGTGCGCCGTCGCCTAATCCCGCAGACCGGCCTCCGGGCAGGTCAGGGAGCCGGGGAACCACGTTCCTTGGGGTGAATCGGCGGGGCTCCGGCCCGGCCGTAGGAGACCTTCCTGCTCCGAACCCGTCAGCTAACCCGGTAGGCGCGAAGGAAGGAAAGGAGCGCGCCTCCGTGGCGTCGACGCACACCCCGGCACACCCGGCCGGCCCCGCAGCCGGTACCCGGCTCCTCGACCACCCCGGTACGGACGGCCCCGAGTTCCACGGCCCCGGACTCCTCGGCCCCGAGGCCGAGACCAACCGCCACCGGATGCCGCGTCAGACCCGCGGAGCCTCCCCACTGCTCGGCGTCACCGCCGTCGCCGCCACCCTGGGCGCCACCGGCTTCGCCTCGGCCACCCCGGCCGCCGCCCCCGCCGTCGAGAGCCCGGACGAGACCCCGGTCGCCCTCGCCGCCGACCCCGGCCTCGCCCTCGCCGCCCGCATCCAGCAGCAGGCCGACAGCCAGCGCACCGCCGCCGAGGAGAGCGCCCGGGTGCAGGCCGCGCAGGAGGCCGAGGCCAAGGCCGCCGCCAAGGAGGCCGAGGCCAAGCGCGCCGCCGAGGAGGCCGAACGGGCCCAGGCCGCCGCCCTCACCCTCCCGGTGAAGGACTACCGGCTCTCCGCCCACTACGGCCAGAGCGCCCGCTACTGGGCCAACCTGCACACCGGCCTGGACTTCGCCGCCGACACCGGCACCCCGGTGTACGCGCTCGGCCAGGGCACCATCACCTCGGCCGGCTGGTCCGGTTCGTACGGCTACCGGATCGTCGAGACGCTGCCCGACGGCACCGAGATCTGGTACTGCCACCTCTCCTCGATCATCAAGGGCACCGGCAAGGTCACCTCCGGCCAGCAGATCGGCAAGGTCGGCGCGACGGGCAACGTCACCGGCCCGCACCTGCACCTGGAGGTCCGCCCCGGCGGCGGCGCCCCGGTCGACCCGGAGCCCTGGCTCCAGCAGCGCGGCCTCAACCCGTAGCGAAGGCCCGGGAGCCCGAAGCCCTGAGAGTCCCGGAAGCCCGAGAGCCCCCGGCCGCACACGCGGCCGAGGGCTCTCCGCTGCGCCTCAGTCCTCGGCGGGCAACTGCGCCAGGTACGCGTCGATCTCCTCCTGGCCCGGCTCCGGCGCCAGCTCCGGGAACTCCTCCAGCAGCAGCCGGGGCAGCCCGGGCACCGTCCACTCCCCGAACAGGTCGAGCGCCACGGCGACCGCGGCCTCCTCGAACCGCCCGAAGTCCCCGGCCAGTTCGTCCGGCATCGGCCGCCCGAGCGCCGTCAGCTCGGCCAGGTTGCGGTAGCTGCGCCGCATCAGGCCCTGCTCCAGCAGCCGGCGCGCGCCGTCCGTGGCCATGCCCACCGACAGCACCCGGCCGGGCCCCCAGCCCCGCTCGTCCGGCTCGTCCAGCCAGCCCGCCGGTGCCAGCGCCTCGAACGCGGCCAGCCGTTCCTCCTCGGCGAGCCCGCCGAAACCGGCCAGCCAGTCCCGCACCGCCTCCGGGTCCGCGACGTCCACCCCGTACGCGTGCAGCAGCAGCGCGTACAGCCGGGGCCAGGTCACCAGGTCGGCGCGGCGCAGCAGCCCGGCCGCGACCTCGCCCTGCCACTCGGCCTCCGCGTGCAGCCGCTCCTGGCGCTTGGCGTTCAGCCGCCGGACCGCCCGCTGGTGGTCGACCAGCAGCCGGACGGCGTCGCCGTACGCGAGCGGGTCCTCCTCGGGCGCGGGTTGGACGTACAGGTGGAGCCGCTCGTACAGCAGGTGCTCCACCGCGTCGGAGGTCAGTTCGGGCCAGCCGTCGTGCATCCTGCCCTCGCCCAGCTCCAGCAGCGCCAGGACCGCGCGCAGCGGCCCCTCGGCCACCGGAGCGCGGTCCTGCCCGTCCGCCCAGGCGAGCAGGTCGGCGGCCCTGGTGCGCGGGGCGAGCCGCAGGTCTTCGTCGTTCATAGTCCGAACGGTAGCCGCCGGGTGCCGGTAGGGTCGGCAGCCATGGTCCCCGTACGACTCACCGGCCCCCGGCTGGCCATCCGCGAGTACCACCACACCGACGGCGACGTGGACGCGCTGCACGCGCTCTTCGGCGACCCGGAGGTCACCCGCTACCTGCCCTTCGAGCCGCGCGACCGGGAGACCTGCGCCGACCAGGTGGAGCTCTACCTGGAGGAGGCGATGGCCGGGGAGCGGGACACCTACCGGCTCGCCGTCACCAGGCTCGCCGACGCGGCGGAGCCGGCGGACGCGACGCCGATCGCGCACGCCTCGCTCACCCTCGGGAAGCACCGCTCCGCCCACCTCGGCTACGTCCTCGGCCGGGAGTTCTGGGGGCTCGGCTACGCGGGCGAGATCGCCGGCCTGCTCTGCGACCTCGCCTTCCGCGGCCTGGACGTGCACCGGCTGGCGGCCTGGGTCGACGTGGACAACGCGGCCTCCGTCAAGGTGCTGACCAGGCTCGGGTTCCGGCTGGAGGGGCGGGCGCGGCACGACCAGCTCAAGGGCGGCGTCTGGTCCGACTCGTACCTCTACTCGCTGCTCGCCGACGAGTGGCCGGGCTCGGCCGGCTGAGCGCCTCCGGCCCGCCCGGGCCGAGTGCCGCCCCGACCGCGCCGCCCCGCCCGCCCCGCCAGGGCCGCGTCGCCCCGCCAGGGCCGTGTCGCCCCGGGCGGCGGGGCCCGCAACGGACCCGGGGGTTAACCCCACCCCCGATCCGCCAGGCCTCCGGATGCCCCCCGGCCTGGGCCCTCGGCCAGACTGGACGTCGTCAGCGAACGCGGGCGACCGTCAGAACACGCCAGAACGAGGGGCCGGGGGCCGGGGACATGAGCAGCAGCCGAAGCATGCGGGACGACGAGTGGGACGTCCTGGGCGGTCGCGGCGACGACCCGCACCCCGTCCGGGCCCACCGGACCGAGCAGCCGCCGGCCTTCTGGCGGGCGCCGTTCTCCGCGCACTACTACCGCGAGATCGGCTACGCGTTCAGCGGCCTGCCGGTGGCGATAGCCGGCTTCGTCGTCACGATCACCCTGTTCTGCGTCGGCCTCGCCACCGTCGTCACCGCCGTCGGCCTGCCGGTGCTGGCCGGCCTGACCACCGCCGGCCGCGGCTTCGGCCGGCTGGAGCGGGCCCGGGTGCGCGGCATGCTGGCCCTGGACGTCCCCGGCCCGAAGGCGGTGCGCCGGATCCGCCAGGGCAACTGGGGCGCGGTCACCGCGCGGCTGGCGGACGGGGCGGGCTGGAAGGCCGCGCTGTACCAGGTGGTGATGTTCCCCTGGGCGATCTTCAGCTTCACCGTGACGCTGGTGTTCCTGCTGCTCGGCTGGCTGATGGCGCTCTACCCGGCCTACCACTGGGTCTTCCCGACCTACACCCCGTGGCGCGGGTACCGGGTGTTCGACTTCACCGACAGCCACCACGTCCGGCACGAGTACTTCATCGAGGGGACCTGGCAGATCGCCGGGCTGTCGCTGGTCGGGGTGCTGGTGGTGTTCCTCACCGCGCAGCTGGTCCGCGGCCTGACCAACGTCAACCGGGCGGCCGCCCAGGGGCTGCTCGGCCGCTGAGCGGGCCTTCCCGGCCCGGGTCCGGTCCCTGGCCCCTGTCCGCTACCCCCTGGCCCCCTGCCTCGGCCCCTGCGTCGGCCCCGGCCCCGTCCGTGCTCCGGATGCGGCCGGGGCCGACGCGTGTTCGGATGACCGGGTGGCCGCCGCAGGCATTCCCCCCGCACCCCCGGACGTCCTGGTCACCTCCCGCCCGCTCGACGAGTACTGCGCCCTGTTCGGCCTCACCCGGGCGGGGCTCGCCGCCCTGTCCGGGCCGCTGCTGGACTGCCCGGGCGGCGCGGCCGGACTGGCCGCCGAGGCGCGCGGGCTCGGCTGCCGGGTGATCGCCGTCGACCCGGCGTACGCGCTGCCGCTGCCGGAGGTCGCGGACCGCGCCCGGGCCGCCCGGGCGGCGATGGCCGCCGCGATGGCCGCCCGCCCGCACCTCTACCCCGCGCACCGGCCCGACCGCCCCGACGACCCCGGCCGGTCCGAGCGCTACCTGCGCAGCTGGGACCGCGCCCGCCGGCTGTTCGCCGCCGACTCGGCCGCGCACCCGCAGCGGTACGTGGCCGCCGCGCTGCCCCGACTGCCCTTCGCGGACGGCACCTTCGCCCTCACCCTGAGCGGCTACCTGCTCTTCGCCTACCCCGAACTGTTCGGCCCCGAGCGCCAGTTGGCGGCCCTGGCCGAGCTGGTCCGGGTCACCGCCCCGGACGGCGAGGTCCGCGTCCAGCCGCTGTGCGACGGGCGCGGCCGGCGCTGCGGGCACCTCGACCGGCTGCGGTACGCCCTCGGTGAGCGCCGGATCGCCAGCGAGGTCCACCGTCTGCCCCCGGCCGGGGGCGGCTGCCTCCGCCGGGTCCTGGTGCTGCGGGCCGCCGGCCGCCGCCACCGGGAGCAGGCCCGGCGCGCATCCGATATGTAATGGTCGAAACCCCCTAGCGATCCTATACTCCCGGCATGACCGAGACGATGATCCGGCGTGCCGAAACGGCCGACGCCGAACGGCTCACCGAGCTGATCCACGCCTGCTCCGCCTACCGCGGCGAGTACGCGCCGATGATCGACGGCTACCGGGTGACGCCCGACTACCTGGCCCGCCACGAGGTGTTCCTCGCCTCCGACCCGGACACCGGCGGCCTGCTCGGCTTCTACGCCCTGATCCGCGAACCCGCCGAGCTGGACCTGATGTTCGTCGCGGACGAAGCCCAGGGGCGGGGCACCGGCCGGCTGCTGATCGGGCACCTGCTGGAGCTGGCCCGCCGGATCGGGATCACCACCGTCAAGGTGGTCTCCAACCCGCCCGCCGAGCGCTTCTACCTCCGGGTGGGCGCCGAACGCGTCGGTGTCTTCCCCGCCGCGGGCAGGATCACCTGGGACCGGCCCGAACTGCGCTTCACCGTCCAGGACTCGGGGCCGGCGGACAGGGCCCGGCCCACCGGCTAGGAGTCGCCCCCTGCGGCGGGCGCGGGCGCCGCCGGAGCCGCCGCGCCCGGCGGGCCGGGCTGTGCCGGGACGACGGCCGGTGCCGGCGCCGGCACCGGCAGCCGGGAGAGGATCTTCTCCGCCAGCCAGCTGCGGTCCGAGCCGTACGGGATGCCCTGCGGGTCGACCAGCCGCGCCGTCACCGTGTCCCGCAGCAGCTGGGCCCCGGCGGCCGGCAGCCGGGAGAGCAACCCCCGGGCCGCCAGCAGCGCGTGGTACTGCTCGAAGTCCGAGCGCGGGTGCTCGATCGCCTCCAGCACGCTCGCCAGGTCCGCCAGCGCCGGGTCGCCCTGCATCAGCGCGAGCGCCTGGATCCGCCGGCCCTCCGAGCCGGCCGCGAAGAGGCCGCGCACCTGGTCGGCGGTCAGCGCCGACCGGCGCGCGGTCGAGCGGACCTCGGCCACCACACCGTCCGGCCCGGCCGGCGTACCCGAGGACGGCGGCAACTGCCCGGCCAGCGCGCCGGGTTGCTCGGCGCTGCCGCCCAGCAGCCCGAGCTGCTGCATCGCGCGGACCCGCAGGTCGTCCGCGCCCACCTTGTCACCGTGCCGGTCGCGGTCCTGCCCGGCGAGGAAGAGGTCCAGGGCCTGGTCGGCGTCGTTGAGCACCCGGGGCAGCGCGAGCCGGGTCACCAGCCAGCCCGCCAGGAAGCCGAAGACCAGGAAGTACAGCACCAGCGCCGCCGCGAACGGCACCGCCGCGTCGCCCCCGCCGAGGGCGGGCGCCAGGGTCGTGCCGAGCCCGTGCAGCCGCTCGCCGAGCGAGCCGAGCTGGGTCAGCCCGACGCCCAGCAGCACCTTGGTCAGCCAGTCCGAGACCTGCTCCAGATTGGTGTTCGGCACGTACGAGCCCTGCGGTTCGCCGGAGTTGCCGCGCACCCGGGGCACCCCGAACAGGAAGCCCAGGCCGCCGCCGAGCACCGCCGAGGCCCCGGCCACCACCAGGCCGCCGCCCAGCGCCTGCCAGGCCCCGTCCCGGCCGAGCGCGAACAGCAGGAGTCCGAGGAGCCCCGTCCCGGCCAGTACGGCGGCCGCCCCCCACTGCGCCGTCCGCAGCGCGGACCTGCCGCCCGTCCGTCGCGCCTTCGCCATCGCCTACCCCCTGTGCCCGCGCGGCTCCGCTCCGGAACCCCGCGCAGACTCTAGCGCCGGGGCCGCACCTCGGAAACGCCCCTGGCGCACCCCGGTTGCGGCACGGGGGACAGACGCGCAGACGCGCAGACACGCAAACGTGCAGACATGCAGACAGCCCGCAGGCTGCTCCTCGGCGCCGGCCCGTGCACTGGCCTGGCGCCGAGGCACCGGGGATGTACCGGTGAGCCTGCGGGCCGGGTGACTGCTGTGGATTTCGCCTGCCGGAGGCCAGTGGCCCCACCCTGCGCAGGCAGGGGCGGCTCTAGCGAGCAGCCACCTCACGCATCCTGAAGGTACTCAACTCAGGATCACCTCCTTTCGGTGTTGCTGCCACGATAGGCAGCCCACCGTCCGGCGGGCAACGGATTATTCGCGGAGCCCGGCGGGGGCCGCGCCGTGGCTCACGCGGCCTTGACCTGGTCCTTGAACTTGGTGAAGTCGATGGTGTTGTCGGCCGGCGGGGCCTGGATGGTCAGCGGCTTGTCGAAGTCGCTGAAGTCGACCCGGCCGTTGCCGTCCTTGGCGCCGGTGTGCTCGACCCGGACCGGGTAGGGCTTGCCCTCGGTGGCGACCTGGATGGTCGAGACCTCGCCCTTGGTGTCGGTGACCTTGAGGCTGAAGGTCTTCACACCGTTCACGGTGTCGGCGGAGCCCTTCTCGACCTTGCTGCCCTTGCTGTTCGCCTCGGTGATCTTCTTGGTGAAGTCGGCGAGGTTGCAGACACCGGTGAGCGAGCCCAGCTCCGGGTCCTTCTCGAAGCCGGTCAGGTAGCGGCCCTTGAACAGCTCGGCGGCCTTGGCGCCGTCCGGGCCGCCCATGGTGGTCCAGAACGCCTTGTCCGGCTTGACGTACGAGGTCTTGCCGTCGCTGATGATCTCGAACTTGCCCAGGCCCGGGATCGACATGGTGCCGGTGCACTGGCTCTTGTTGTCCATGGCCAGGTTCATCTCCATGGCGCCCCCGTCGCCGGGGACGGTGCCGACCAGCTTGAGGGAGGTGGCGCCGGCCAGGGCGTCCTTGGTCTGCTTCTCGATGTCCTGGGCACTGAGCTTGTCGGTGTCGAGCTTCTGCGCGGCGGCCTTGGAGTCGCCGCCCGTGCCGTCGCCCTTGTTGTCGCCGCAAGCGGCGGTGCCGGCTGCCAGGACGAGGCAGATCGCGGCGGTGCTGACCAGGCGCTTCGACAGCATGTGGTGGTTCCTGTCCGGGAGCAGCCCGAGCCACCCCCCAATCGGATGAATTTTTCCTCAGTATGGTTCAGGCGCCTGACAGCCGATCTTCAGACTGGCCGCTGTTACAGCTCTGTGGCAGGACCGTGCTCCGCCCGCACCGGGGAATGCGAAAGGCCCGGAGGACGAGTCCTCCGGGCCTTTCGTGCTACTGAGTAGCGGGGACAGGATTTGAACCTGCGACCTCTGGGTTATGAGCCCAGCGAGCTACCGAGCTGCTCCACCCCGCGTCGGTAAACACAACAGTACGTGGAAGTCGCCGAGATGGGAAATCCGTTCTCCCGGGGCCTCCCCACGCGGCCTCAGACCGCCCCGACGGAGCGCCCCGCGGGCCGCCGTCCGTCCCCCGCCGCCCGCCGGGCCGGGCGGTGCCGGACGGAGCGGGCCCTCGCCCAGGCCGCGAAGCAGACCAGTGCGACGAAGCAGGGCACCATCAGCACGCCGTACACCACCAGGAAGCCGTCCGTGCCGAGGTCGGCGGCGGCGTTCCAGGTGCCGTGCAGCACCATCGCCAGCAGCAGCCCGGTCGGGGCCGCCAGCCGGGCCAGCCAGCGCCGCCCGGTGGTCAGCGCGACGGCCAGGCCGATCCCGGTGAGCGCGGTGAACAGCGGGTGGGCGAAGGGGGAGAGCAGGGCGCGCAGGACGAAGGTCTGCACGGTGCTGTCGAAGTCGCGCAGGCTGGGCGGGTCGCCGAGGCCGATGCTGTCCAGCCGCTGGCGCTGGTCGCTGGTGAAGGCCCGGCCCAGGTAGAGGGCGTTCTCGGTGAAGGCGAAGCCGCACGCGGTCATCCCGCCGAGCACCACCCCGGCGGCGAGCGTGCGCGGCCGGGAACGGCGGTGCGGCGCAAGGCCGTTGGGCGGCGCCGGGCGGAGGTAGGGCAGCGGCCGCAGGTACGGGCGCAGCCGCAGCCGGCCCCGGGCGTGCGGCCCGACCGGGCGGCGCTGGTACGGGCGCGGGCTCCGGGGCGCGGGCAGTCGGCGCAGCAGCGGCGCGCAGGGGCGTCCGGTGCGGCGGCCGTGGCAGCGCAGCCGCCGGCCGAGCGGCAGCAGCAGCACCAGCAGGGCGGTGGCCTTGGCGGTCTCCTCGATCACCGGGGTGGCGATCCCGGCGCCGAGCAGTTCGCCGAGCGGGCCCCGGTGCCTGGTCAGGTAACTGGCCGTCCAGTTGTTGGCGAGGATGGCGACGGTGGTCGCGGCGCAGGCGCCCCAGCCGAGGCAGAACACGGTGTGCCGCAGCGGCACCCGGGCGGTGAGGTTGAGCCAGGCCAGGCCGCCGAGCACGAACGGCAGCGGCACCATCGCCAGGCCGAGGCCGACCAGCAGTCCGACGGTGCCGGTCTGCCGCTGGACCAGGTGCAGGATCAGCAGCCCGCAGCCGATCAGGGCCAGCACGGCGGTGGTGGAGACGGAGGAGAGCGCCACCGAGCGGCTGCGGCCGGGCGGCCCGCCGGGGGCCCCGGGCCCGCCCGGCACGGCCGGTGCGGCGGTTCCGCCGGGAGGGGCGGACGCCGCCGGCGCGGCGGCCGGGGTGCGGGCGTCCGACGGTGACGGCCTGCCGGGCCCGGGCAGGAGGCGGCGGGCCCGGCGCTTCCGGGGCCCCGGGATGGTCCGGGTGTCGCCGGTGCGCGGGGCCGTCTCCGGTGCGTCGGCGGCGGCCTGAAGGGTCGTCCGAACATTCGTCCGAACGGTCGGCCGGGGCCCGCCGCCGGACGGGCTGCCCATGCGGCACAGGGTAGGCCACGGCAGCCGCCCGCCGGGAGGACTCGGGACGAACCGTCGGGCCGGGGCCCGCCCGTACGGTCGCCGCGCGGCCGCCGTTCGAACGGCGGCGGGTGGGTCAGCGGCGCCGGAACAGCAGGTCGTGGACCACGTGGCCCTTGGCGATCCCGGCCCGTTCGAACTTGGTGACCGGTCGCCACTCCGGTCGCGGTGCGTAACCGGGGATGCTGCCGTCCGGGTGGTCGGCGGGCTCCAGCCAGCCGGTCCCGTCCCCCTCGGGGTGCAGGTTCTCCAGCTCCGGCGAGTCGGACAGCACGGCCAGCATCTGCTCCGCGTACGGCTCCCAGTCGGTGGCGCAGTGCACCAGGGCGCCGGGGGCGAGCCGGGGCAGCACGAGGTCGAGGAAGGCGGGCTGGACCAGCCGGCGCTTGTGGTGCTTGGGCTTGGGCCACGGGTCGGCGAAGTAGACCCGCAGGCCGGCCAGCGAGGCGTCCGGGAGCATGTCGCGCAGCAGGATCACCGCGTCGCCGGCGGCCGTCCGCACGTTCGCGGAGCCGTCGCGCTCCAGCAGGCCGAGCAGGTTGCCGTGGCCGGGGGTGTGCACGTCGGCGGCCAGGATGCCCGTGGCAGGGTCGGCGGCGGCCATCGCGGCGGTGGTCTCGCCCATGCCGAAGCCGATCTCCAGGGTCACCGGCAGCCCGTCGAACAGCTCCCGGGGGTCGAGCGGGGTGCCGTCGATCGGTATGCCGTACGTCTCCCAGCTCCGGTCCAGCGCGCTCGCCTGGGCGTTGGTCATCCGGCCCCGGCGCGGCTGGAAGCTGCGGATGCGGTGTTCCCGGTGCTGGGCCTCGGTGGCCTTGTGCGGGTACATCGGCGCGGGGTAGGCAGCCGGCGCGGCGGACATCCGGGCGGACGGCGAGGGCTGGGGGATCGGGGCGGTGGCAGTCACAATCCCCCGAGTCTACGGGGCTGCCGGGGCACTCCCGCAGGGTCTGTGACCGGGCTCATCCGCCGGTCCGGTCGCCCGCGCGCGGACGGTGAGCGGCCGGGAAGGAACCACCCCCGTGGACTCCTTCCCGGCCGCTCACCGCCCCGCCGGGGGCGTCACTCCTCCCAGGGCCAGTGGGCGTCCGCCCCGGCCTCCAGGAGGGGGATCAGACGGAAGGCCGCGTCACTCAGGCCGCCGAAGGTGTGGCGGTGGGCGCCGCCGGAGGGGCCGTGGCCCGGGGCGTAGCCGGCCAGGTTCCAGGTGTAGACGGGGACGTGGGCGGGGACGGCGGCCATGGGATCGCCGTTCCAGTGGTTCGGGCCGGTCTGCTCGTCGGTGACGATCACGACCCGGTCGTGGCCGCGGTAGTGGGCGCGGACGGCGTCGGCGGTGTTGGTGCCGCCGAGGCTGGAGAAGCGGTCCAGCACCCGCAGCACGGCCTCGCCCCGGCCGACCTCGACCACCCGGCTGGTGGAGCCGAATTCGACCAGGTCCGCCTCGGCGGCGCGGACCTTCAGCGCGGTGCCGAAGATCGCCGCCGAGTCGGCCCGGTTGAGCTCGGTCGGGCCGCCGGACCGGTCGAACATCGAGCCCGAGCGGTCCACCAGCACCAGGGTCCGGCCGGGCAGCTCCGGCACATTGGCCAGCGAGTGGCCGAGCGCGGTCTCCAGCGCGTGCCCCCAGCGCAGGGACGGCGCGTGCCGGTACGCGGACAGGTAGCGGAACGGGAACTGGCGGGAGCGCCGGACCTCGCCCTTGTCGGAGATCCGGGCCGACACCCCGGCCGCGACCGCGTCCGACACCCCGGCCCGGTCGAAGTTGCGCAGGTTGCGGACCAGCGCCATCGGGCCCATGGACGGGATGACCGCCTCCCAGGCCGGCGCGTCCAGCGGCCCCTGCAGCCAGCCGGCCAGCGCCTCCCAGGTCAGCCCGGCGGCGGCCAGCCGCTCGGCGCCGCCCTCGGCGGTCACCGCGGCCCGGCGCTCCTCGACGGGCAGTGCGAGCAGCTCGCGGTTGGCGGTCAGCAGCCGGTCGGCCGCGGGCGGCACGGCCTCGTCCGGCCGGTGCCGGCGGTCCAGCGCGTACGCGAACAGGGCGCCCTGCCACGGCTTGTCCGGGGCGGGCGAGGGGTGGGTCAGCTCGATCACGTCGCCGAAGCGGTAGCCCTTGCCGGCGGTGTCGTACTTGAGCAGCGAGCGGGCGTCGTAGAGGCGGCCGACGGCGTCCGCGACACCGCGCTTGAGCGGCTTGGGCAGGGCCCGGCCGTAGCGCGAGGTCCAGTAGGCGAGCAGCTCGCCGGGCTCGTCGGCGCGCCGCAGCACCGCGGCGACGGCCTGCCGGGAGTACCCGTGCGCGCCGGCGTCCAGCCGGGCGCGGGTGAACTCGGCGGCACCGACCAGCGCGGCGGTGCGCATGTGGGCGCCGTAGCGCAGCCAGCGCAGCAGGCCGAGCGTCCACTCCGGGTCGGTGACGGCGAGTTCGCGCACCAGCGCGGTGTAGCGGTCGTCGCGCTCGCCGCCGCGCTCGTAGAAGGTGTCCTTGCCGACCATGTTGGCCACGGCGAGCAGGAACAGCTCGGACTTGCCGTCCCGGACGAAGCCGGTGCCGCCGTTGTGGTTGGCGGTGCGCTGTCCGGTGGTGGTCACCGGCGAACTCGGGGTCGCCTCGGCCTTGCGGACACGGACGTTGAATCGGGACATGCTGCAGCCCCCCTCGGCGTGCTGGGTGGTCGACGGGAGGGAGGCATGCGGCGGTGCGGGGTGCCCGAGATCGTGCCGGCCGGGTGACGGCCGACGTCGGTGGAGGTATATGCCTTGTGCTCTACCGCTTGAGCTAACGGCCGTACTCGCGCACGGCACGTCCGGGACTCGAACCCGGAACCGCAAGATCCAGAAGTAACCCCCGCCTGCGCACCGGGCACTCCGGAGCGCGCTGCCTCCCGAGATCAGGTCGGCGGCGGTGTTTCGCGGGCTCGAACCGCTACGCCGGAGAACCGGCGTCTACCAGAAGTAACCGCTGCCGTCGCACCGGGAGGTGCGGTCGAACTATTCACGTATGGGTGTCCAGAGATCGGGGACGGCTGAGGTGACGAAGCTGCTCTGGCCACTGAGCTACACCGGCCGAAGCCGGTGACGGGATTCGAACCCGCGACCTGCCCAATTGGGAGTTGGAAGTAACCTCTGCCTGCGCACCTGGACAAGGGAGACCTTAGCCAGGCCCCTTTCGCCGACGCACCTCATTTACCGTCAGCCCGGGCCGCCCCGGCCCGGCCCGGCCCGGCCACGCCGCTGGGCGCCGGTCCGGGCCGGGCCCCGCCGCCGGTCACGCCGGGGCGACGATCACCGCCCGCGCCCGCTCGGCCAACTCCCGTACCCGGCGCTCGCCCTGGAACGGCTCCAGGCGCCGCAGCATCTCCAGCACGTACTCCCGGCTGCGCTGCGAGGAGATCCGGCCGGCCACCTCGACGGCGCGTTCGCCGGCGGCGACCGCGGCGTCCAGGTTGCCCGCCTCCGCCTCGGCCATCGCCGAGACCACCAGTCGCAGGCCGTGCGAGCGGACGAAGCCCTCGGTGGGCGTGGCCAGCGCCTCGCGGGTGAACTGCCGGACCTTGGAAGGCACTCCGAGGTCGCGGAAACACTCGGCGGCGTCGGCGGCGAGCCGGTCGTAGGCGTAGAAGTCGATCCACGCCGGATCGGGATCCCCGGCGCGTGCCCGTTCGAGCGCGCTCTCCGCGGCGCCGAGCGCCGTCGCGCACGCTGCCGCGTTGCGGGCCTTCGCCTGGGCCCGGGCCTCCACCAGGTGGAAGAAGCTCATGGTGCGGGCGGTGGCCAGCCCCCGGTTGCGCTCCAGCGCGGCCTGCGCGAGGTCGACCGCCTCCTCGGCGAAGCCCCGGTAGCCCGCCTGGAGGCTCATCGAGGCCAGCACGTAGCCGCCGAGCGGCACGTCGGCGGCGGCCCGGGCGAGCCGCAGGGCCTGGATGTAGTACCGCTGGGCGGCCTCGTGCTGACCGGTGTCGAAGGCCATCCACCCGGCCAGCCGGGTCAGTTCGGCCGTCGCGCCGAACAGCGCCCGGCCGACCGCGTCGCTGTACGAGGCGAGCAGCAGCGGTGCCGCCTCCACCCGCAGGCACTCCGGCACCATCGACGAACGCCAGTCCCCGCCGCCGTACTTGGAGTCCCAGCGGCGGGCCTCCTGGGCGGCCTCGCGGAGCTTGGCCGCGTCCGAGTGGCCGACCCGGTAGGAGGAGGTGTCGCTGGGGGAGCGCGGCACCTCGCGGGCCACCGAGCCGTCCGCCGGGGTGATCAGCCAGCGGGAGACGGGCGTCGCGTAGGCGGCGACCGAGAAGGTGCCGGCCAGGCTGTCGCTCCACCGGCCGCCGCCGGGGCCCCGGCGCAGGTCGAGGTCGACCCGCCAGAGGTCGGTGGCGGAGCGGACCGCCTCGGCGACGTCGCGCGGGAAGGCCAGGCCGAGTTCGGGCGCCGGGTCGGTGTCGCCCAGGCCGATCTCCTCCAGCGGGACGGGCCGGCCGAGCTTGCCGCCGATCGCGGTGGCGATCAGGTGCGGGACGGGCCCCTGCGGGACCATGCCCTTGCTGACCCAGCGGGCCACCGAGGTCTTGTCGTACCGCAGGGTCAGCCCGCGCTGGGCGCCGAGGTCGTTGACCCGGCGGGCCAGTCCGGCGTTGCTGATCTGGGCCAGGGTCAGGAGCGTGCCGAGCCGTTCGTTCGGTCCTCGTGGGCTGACGGTCATGGTGGCGGCGGCACCTCCTGCGGCCTTGTGCGCGGGGCCCGGGCGGCACCGGGCCGTAGCTGCTGTACCTAGAGTAGTCGGACGCGTTCCGACGGTTAAGAGGTCGCATTCCGGATGGCGGGATCGCGCACTCGCCGGTGCCGTACGGGGGTTGGTCCGGACCACTCGGATCCGGCCGACCGTGCCGCGCCCCGGAGCGTCGTGCTCCGGTCCTGTGTTCACGTGCGCCCGGCCGTGCCCCCTGGCCCGACCGGCTGGTCGGCGATTCGCTGGTGGTCGTGGGTCGGCCCGCCGTCGAGGACCCGGCGGGCCGGGGGACGCCGCCGCCTCAATCCCCGCGGGCGGTGGTGAAGTCCGGGAGGGCATGCGGATGCCCTCCCGGGCTGGGCGACGCCTTTCGGCCATCTCGCGATGCCCATGCCAAAGGCGGCCCGCGGGCGGCCCGGGCCACGGAGGGGGAGGCCCGGCCCGCCCGGTTTCCACCGGCCGTTCACCGGTGCGTCGCCCGCCGCCACGGGCCGCCGTCACGGACCGCAGGCCCGCCGCCGACGCGCAGCCTGCCGCCCGCCGACCGATCGCAGGACCGGCCGCACGACCGACCGCGCGGCCGCCCGCCGACCGATCGCGGGCCCGCCGGGCGGACCGGAACCGGAAACACCGGCCACAACGGCGCCGAGCGGTGGCACGATGTCTCCTGACGGCGCGTCGAGCTGCGAGGACGCGACGGAACGCGCGCGGGCCGCCACGGCACACCCCACCGGCCCGCCGGGGGCGAACGCGCCGCGCGGGTGCGGGTCCTCGTCCGGTGGAGGCACGATGCGGTGGCTGACGGGCTGGTGCACGGGTGCGCCCCGAGCGGGAGCGCCCGGGTACGCGACGCCCGGCACGGTCGCGCCGATCGCCGCGCGCCCGCTGTGGACCGGACCCGACCCGCTCTGGGCGGTCGGCGACTGGCGCCCCGAGGAGATCCGCCTGGTCACCCTCCGGCCCGGCGCCCCCGCCCTGGTCAGCACCGGCCCCACCGCCCCCGACCCGGTCGAGGACACCCCCGCCACCATCCGGCTCGCCGTCCTCGGCCACTGCGGCGCCACCGACGCCGAACTCGCCGCGGGCCTCGCCGCCGCCCGCGGCGGCGCCGTCCGCCACCTGACGGCCTGGCCCGGCAGCTACACCGCGGTGCTGCGCTCCGGCACCCGCTCCACCCTGCTGCTCACCGACCTCGCCGGCGCCCAGCCCGTCTTCCACACCCCCTGGGGCAGCGGCACCGCGTACGCCACCGCCGCCCTCCCGCTGGCCGACCTGGTCGGCGCCCCGCTGGACACCGGACACCTCGCCGCGCGCCTCGCCTGCCCCGAGTCCCCCGAGGCGCTCGGCACCGGCACCCCGTACCTGGGCGTCCAGCAGGTGCCGCCCGGCCAGGTGCTCGGCATCCGCGGCGGCCGCCCGTACCCGTCCTCCTACGACGACCCGATCGGCGCCGAGCAGCCCCGCGACGAGGCACCCGCCGTCCGTGAACTCACCCGCGCGCTGCTGGAGTCGGTCCGCTCCCGGGTCCGCACCACCGGGCCGGCCGCCGGCGCCGCCGGACGGGCCCGGCTCGGCGTCGACCTCTCGTACGGCACGGCCTCCGCCACCGTCGCGCTGCTCGCCGCCGCCGTGCCGCTGCCGCCGGTACCCGCCTCGGCCGCCCCGGCCCCACCGGTCCCGACCGCCGCCGGAGCCGCCGGACCCATTGGGGCCGCCGGGGCTGCCCGGGCCGAGTGGGGGGCCAGGAACGGCGCGGTCAAGGGCTCCTGGGCCCGCACCGCCGCCCGGGAACCCGCCGCCCCCGAGCAGCTGGCCGCCGTCACGCTCGGCGAGACCGAGCCCCAGGCCACCCTCGCGCTCGCCCCCGACACCCCGCGACTGCGGCACACCGTGCTCGCCCCCGGCCCCGGCACCCTCCCGTACGCCGGGCTCCGCCCCGACCCGCAGGCCGGACCGCTCACCGACGAACCCGGGCCCGAACTCGTCGCCGCCGCCCGCGCGGTGGCCCGCTTCGACGCCGGCGGCACCGACCACCTCACCGGCTACGGCGCCCGCCAGGTCCTGGACGGCCACCCGGCCCGGCTCGCCGACCTGATCCGGGCCGGCCGCCCGCGCGAGCTCCTGCCCCCGGTCGCCGCCCTGGCCGGGGCCGACCGGGCCGTCGCAGGCGTCCTGGTCGGCGCGCTGCGCACCCCGCTCACCGTGCTCCGGGCCGCCCACCGGCTGTCCCGGGTCCGGTACGCCGATGCGCTGGACGAGGCCGCCGCCAGGCTGACCGCCCGCCACGTCCCGGACGGCGGCGGGACGGCGGGCCACCGCTCGGCCGCCGACCTCGCCTGGTGCGTGCCCGGCCCGGCCGCCCGCTGGCTCTCCGACGAGGCGCTCTCCTCGGTGGCCCTGCGGCTCCGCCTGGCGGCGCGCAGGCCGGCGCCCGACGAACACCCCGGCGCACACCGCGCCCGGCACGCCCTCTACCGCCAGGCGCGCTCCTTCCGCACGCTCGTCCACGCCGCCGAGCAACCCGGCCAGCGGCTGCACGCGCCCTTCCTCGACAACCAGGTCGTCCGCGCCGCCCGGCTGCTCCCCGACGACGTCCGGCTCCAGCCCGGCGCCCGGCCCGCCCTCCTGCACGCCGTCCTCACCGGCGCGGGCCGCACCGACCTGCCCCCCGACTGGGGCCGCGGCCCCCGCCCCGACCGCACCGCCCCCGCCCGGGCCGGCCTGCGCCTCGCCGCCGACGGCCTCGCCGAACTCTTCGACGCCCCCCTCCTCGCCGAAGCAGGCCTCATCGACCTCCCCGCCGTCCGGGCCGGCCTCGCCCGCTCCGCGGACTCCGGCACCCCGCTCTCCCCCTCCGCCCTCGCGGGCCTCGCCGACCTCGTCGCCACCGAACTCTGGCTCCGCCGGGTCCGGGCCCGCCGCCACGGCGCCTGCTGGACCGGCCTGCCCCGCCCGCAGCCGCCGGCCCTGACCTCCTGACCCCCGGGGGTCTCGGCGACCCGGCACCGCCACACGGCGCGGTGGCGCCGACGTCCCCGGCGGGGCGGGCGATGATGGCCCGGGTGTGGATCCGGGGCGAGGAGGGCGTGCGGTGACCGGTGGGAGCGCGGGGCGCGAGGTGCCCGTCGTGCTGTCGGTGCTGGGCCGGCCGCCGACCGGCCGGCCGGCGGGCGTGCTGGCGGCGTGCGACGGTTCGGACGGGTCGCTGTGGGCGCTGGACCGGGCGATGACGGAGGCCGAGCTCTTCGGGCTGCCGCTGTACGTGCTCGCCGTGGTGAACCCGGCACCGGCCGGCTACCCGCCGGGAATGGCGGAGCTGGTGCAGGAGAGCGTGGAGACGCTGGTCGAGAGCACGGCGGACGGGCTGCGCCGCTCGGTGACCGCCGTGCAACGGCAGCGCCCCGCCCCGTACGCCGGGGAGATGTCGCTGCACGTCGTGCTGGGCAACGTCATCGAGGTGCTGCTGGAGGCGGCGACCCGCCAGCACACGCTGGTGGTCGGCACCCGGGGCAACGGCGGCTTCGCCCGGCTGCTGCTGGGGTCGGTGAGTTCGGCGGTGGTGCACCACGCGGCGTGCCCGGTGCTGCTGGTCCCGGCGCCGCCCGCGGGCTGAACCGGCAGGTCGGGGGAGTGCCGGGAATGTACCGAGATGGTTCATCGTTCACCCATCTCGTACACATCTGACAAGACGCCCTCTGGAGCCCCCCGTATGAAGGTCGAGATCTGGTCCGACATCGCCTGCCCCTGGTGCTACATCGGCAAGCGCCGCTTCGAGCAGGCCCTCGCCGACTTCCCGGGCAAGGAGCAGGTCGAGGTCGTCTACCGCCCGTACCAGCTGGTGCCGGACGCCCCCGCGACGGCGAGCCCGCACCGGGCCTGGCTGGCCGAGCGCTACGGCCCGCAGTCCGTGGCGATGGACGACCGGGTGACCGAGCTGGGCCGCGCCGAGGGCATCACCTACGACTTCGACGCCGCGCTGCACGCCAACACCATCCTGGGCCACCGCCTGCTGCACCTCGCCGAGGCCGAGTACGGTCCGGCGGCCCAGGGGCGGCTGAAGGAGGCGCTGCTCAAGGCGCACTTCACCGACGGCGTCGACGTCGGCGACCGCGCCGCGCTGGCCGACGTCGCCGTGGCGGCCGGCCTGGACCGGGCCCGGGTGACCGCCTACCTGGCGGGCGACGAGGGCACCGCCGAGGTCGAGGCCCAGCTCGCCGAGGGCCGGGAGCTGGGCATCAGCGCCGTCCCGACCTTCGTGTTCGAGGGCAAGTGGGCGGTCCAGGGCGGCCAGGACGCCGAGACCTTCCGCAAGGTGCTGGACCAGGTCGCCACCGAGATCGGCGAGCGCCGGCCCGCCCCGGTGCAGGTCGCCCCGGCCGGCGAGGCCTGCGCGGACGGCTCCTGCGCCATCTGACCGGCCTGACGCGGGCGCCGGCCCCGCCCCCTCAGCCGGCGCCCGAGGCCCGTTTCAGGAACACCTGAAGCGGGCCTCGGCCCAGTCCGCGACGTTCAGCGCCGACCAGATCCCGTGCGCCGGCGTGACCACCAGCCGGATCGACTTCTGCCCGGCCAGCGACACGTGCACCGGCACCGCGTCGTCGCCGACGGCGAGCGTGCGGGAGCGCCACAGGGTGCTGCCGTCGCCGCCCTGGACGGAGAAGACCACCCCGCCCGGCGAGATCGTGGCGTCGTCCACCCCGGCGACCGCGTCGAAGGACGTACAGGTGCGGTTGAGGTCGATCAGCGTGGTGGCCGGGGCGCGCACGGTCAGGGCGTGCGGGTGGAACCCGCCGCCGATCCAGCCGCCGTCGTGCTGCCAGAAGCTGTCGCTGCCCTTCTGCCGGATGCTCGGCCCGTCCGGCGGCACCCGGTTGTTGCCGGGCTTGAGCACGGGCAGCGAGTCGGCCCAGAAGTCACTGGGCGCGGGCGGCGACGGCGGGGTGATCGTCGGGGTCGGCACCGGCGGCACGGTGGGCGTCGGGACGACCGGCACGTCGGGGGTGGGGACCGGCGGCAGCGTCGGCAGCGGCACGACCGGGGGAGCGACGGTCGGCTTCGGGGCCGGCGGGCTGCTGGGCGCGGGCGTCTCCGACTTCGGCGCCTGGGTGGCGGCCGGAGCCTGCGAGGGAGCGGTGGACGGCTTCGGGGCGGGGGAGGTCGCGGGCTGCTCCGGGGCCGGCTCGGCAGCGGCGGGCTCCGGTGCCGGTGCCGTCGCGGGGGCGGGCGCCGGGGGCGCCGGGGAGGCGACGGCCGGGGCACTGGCGACGGGGGGAGCCGCCGCCGGGGGCTTCGGCTCGGGCGAGCCGGTGAGCGCGTACGCCGCGACGGCGGCCGCGGCCACCGCGACGGCGGCGGCGATCCCGGCCTTGGCGGCGGTGCCGAGGC
>NZ_JBHTRF010000004.1:0-62692 GCF_042796115.1 Kitasatospora sp. NPDC056446
GTCGACGTGCTCTGGGCGATGCTGCGTGACAAGAGGCTCTTCACCTCCGCCCCGCCGGACACGCAGACGGCTTGACACGATCATTGAGATTCTCCAGACGGTGGGGTGGGGGCGGGTGCGTCAGCCGGCGTGCGGGTCGACGTGGAGGTGCGGGTCGACGTGGTGGTGCGGATCGTGCCGCCCGGCCGGACGCGGGGCTGCGGGGCGCGGGACGGCGCGGGGGGCCGGGCGCGGGGCGGTCCAGCCGCCGGCCGGGCGGTCGAACCAGAGCAGGGCCTGTCCGGTGCCCACCGAGTTCTCGTACTCGCCGTACTGGCGGCCGGCCGCGGTGCAGGCGATCTCGCCGAGGGCGCCGGCCATCATCAGGTAGTGGCCGAACCGGGCTTCGGGCTTGAAGCGCCGGAACTCCGGCATGGTGTCGAGGACCAGGTCGTGGCGGCCCTCCCGGAACCAGGCGATCCGCTGTTCGTCGGCGGCCCGGGCCTCCTGGGTGAAGATGTGGACGGGGTCGCCGGCCTCGTGGTCGCGCAGTTCGCGCAGCGGCCAGAAGGTGTGCGAGAGCGCGCCGGAGGCGATCAGCAGGACCCGCCGGCCGGGGGTGTCGGCGATGCCGTCGGCGAGCGCGCGGCCGAGCCGCAGGTGGTCCTCCTGGTCGCCGGTCTGGCAGACGCCGACGGACACCCAGCGCTTGCCGGGCAGGCCCCGGCCGAGGTGGGTCCACAGGTTGAGGGTGGCGTAGTGGACGGGCAGGCAGGGGTCGTCGATCGGAGTGATCCAGGTGCCGTGCCGGTCGGCGAACTTGGCGATGTTGTGGGCGAGTTCGGGGTCGCCGGGGTAGTCGTAGGGCATCTGCCGCATGCCGCGCGGCAGTTCGTCGGAGGTGAACAGCCCGGAGCGGCGGTGCTGGGCGGCGATCACGAACTCGACGGTGGTGGCCCAGTGCGAGTCGAGCACCACCACGGTGTCGTAGTCGTCCCGCTCGAAGACCTCGCGGCGCAGCCGGCGCAGCCCGGTGACCAGGGTGAAGTCCTCACCCCCGTTGAGTTCGCGGCGGGTGGCCTCGGGCAGCACGACGGTCGGGACGTGGGCGAGCAGTCCGGCGCCGGTGATCTCACCCATGGTCGTGCCACCCCTTCGGCGCGGTGACGGTGTTCTTGACGTCGCAGTAGAAGTCGAAGCTCCAGGTGCCGCCCTCGCGTCCGACGCCGGACTGCCGGGAGCCGCCGAACGGGGCCCGCAGGTCGCGGACGAAGAAGCAGTTCACCCAGACCGTGCCGGCGCTCAGCCGCCCGGTGACCCGCTCGGCGCGCTCCGGGTCGCCGGTGGCGAGGGTGGCGGCCAGGCCGAACCGGGTGCCGTTGGCGAGGGCGACGGCCTCGTCCTCGGTGGTGAAGGTCTGGAGGGTGAGGACCGGTCCGAAGACCTCCTCCTGGACGATCTCCGAGTCCTGGGCGACGCCGGTGAGCAGGGTCGGCGCGTAGTACTGCCCGTCCCCGCGGTGGCCGCCGAGCACGGCGGTGGCCCCGGCGTCGAGGGCGCGCCGCACGAAGCCGTCGATCTTCTCCAGCTGCCGTTCGTGGATGGTCGGTCCGATGTCGGTGGCCTCCTCCCGGGGGTCGCCCTGGACGAGGGCGGCGGCGCGCTCGGCGAAGCGGCGGGTGAACTCCTCGGCGACGGAGGACTCGACCAGCAGCCGGGTGGCGGCCAGGCAGACCTGCCCGGCGTTGTCGTACTGCCCGACGGCGAGGTCCACGGCCAGGTCGAGGTCGGCGTCGGCGAACACCAGCAGCGGGGACTTGCCGCCGAGTTCCAGGCTGAGCGGGGTGAGCCGGTCGGCGGCGGCCGCGGCGATCCGGCGGGCGGTGGGCACCGAGCCGGTGAAGCTGATCCGGCGCACGTCCGGGTGGGCGACCAGGGCGCTGCCGGCCTCCGCGCCGAGGCCCTGCACGACGTTGAGCACCCCGGGCGGCAGCCCGGCGTCGGCGGCGATGTCGGCCAGCAGGGAGGCGGTCAGCGGCGACCACTCGGCGGGCTTGAGGACGACGGTGTTGCCGGCGGCCAGGGCCGGGGCGAGCTTCCAGCTGGCCAGCATCAGCGGGGCGTTCCAGGGGGTGATCAGCACGCAGGGGCCGGCCGGGTCCCAGCTGACCCGGTTGCGGTGGCCCCGGGTGTCGAAGTCGGGGTGGCCGAGGGTGCGCAGCCAGTCCGCGAAGAAGCGGAAGTTGTGCGCGACCCGGGGCATCACGCCGCGCCGGTGCGAGCGCAGCAGGGCGCCGTTGTCGGCGGTCTCGACGGCGGCCAGCTCCTCCAGGCGCGCCTCGACGCCGTCGGCGATCGCGTGCAGCAGGTCGGCGCGGTCGGTGCGCGGGGTGGCGGCCCAGGCGGGGAACGCGGCGGTGGCGGCGGCCACCGCCGCGTCGGCCTCGGCCTGCCCGCCCCGGGCGATCTCGGCCAGCGCCCGCCCGTCGATCGGCGAGTGGTCGGTGAAGGTGGCGGCGGAGGCGACGCGTCGGCCGCCGATCCAGTGCCGGGTGTCGACCGGGACCCCGGCGACGGTGCTGTGGTCGGGCATGGCGCTCTCCAAGTCGGTGGCGTGCGGTGGCCTGCGGTGGCGGGTGACGGCGTGACGGCGTGACGGCGTGCGGTGGCGTGACGGCGGGTGACGGCGGGCGGTGGCGGGTACCGGCGTGCGGTGGCATGCGCCGGCGAGTAGGCGGGTAGTGGCGGGCCGGGCCTACGGGGCCGTGGTCCCGGAGGCGAGCAGCCGGCCGCCGTCCCAGGTGACGCCGAGCTGCCGGTAGTAGGCGGCGATCGGTTCGCGGATCTCCAGCCGGGCGAGTTCCTCGGTGGGGGCTTCGAAGAGCTCCAGGTCGGCGTCGCCGCGCCAGGCCTGTCCGGCCTCGGACCAGGAGGCGCCGGACTCGACCAGTTCGTCCAGGGCGAGTCCGCCGTCCTTCTCGATGGACGGGAGCAGGCGGTGGTGGGCCATCGGGTGGCCGTTGACGAAGCCGTTGGTCCCGGACGGTTCGCGCAGGGTGACGACGGCCTGGGCGAGCCGGCGGTCGGCGGCGGCGAGGGTCGCGCCGAAGACCGCGCCCGCCTCGATCCGGGGCGCGGGGCCGTAGGGGTGGGGGCGGGTCTGGTGGATCGAGCCGAGCTTCTTGGGGTAGCCCTGGTGGAGTCCGCGGGCGAGGGCGAAGTCCTTGTCCACCCAGATGTAGACGCAGCGGGAGTAGGTCCGTCCCTGGTAGGCGCAGCGGACGACCGCGAACGCCTCCTTGTACTGGGAGCGCACCGGGTCGAGCAGTTCCTCGCCGGTGGTGGCGCAGGACTGCCAGTCGGCCCAGATCAGTGCCACGGCTCCGGGGTCCTCGGGGGCGAGGTCCAGGGGGGCCGGGAGCAGTTCGCGGACCCGGGCGGGGTCGGTGCGGTACTCGACGGTGAGCAGGTCGCCCGAGTAGTGCCAGGGCGGTGCCGGGATCAGCGAGGACGCGCCGGTCGCCGTCCGGGGGTGGAACCAGCCGCGCGGCATGGCCACGGTGCCTCCTTGGTGCGGGGTGCTCGGGGGTCGGGCGGGTGCGGCCCGGTGATGTCATTTGACTTCAAACAAGTTAGGGCCGACCCGCCGGGCGGTCAACACCCCACTTCAGAAAGGGGGATTGTGCGCCGATCCCTTGCGTGAGGGCCGCGCGTTGCCTAACGTTTGAAATCAAACGAAAAGGCTCCCCCACCCGCCGAGGAGACCCGGTGAGCGCTCAGCCCCCTCCGGACGTCCAGCAGCACGCCGACCGACTCGCCGCCCAGGGCGTCGACGTGGTCCGCGTCGTCTTCCCCGACCTGACCGGCGCCGACCGGGCCCGTGACGTCCTGCTCGACCACCTGCCGACCGCCGCCGGCCACGGCCTCGCCTTCTGCCGGGCCGTCTACCACACCACCCCCCACGGCGGCGTGGTCCCGATGGCCGGCGGGCTCGACGACGGACTGCCCGACGTCCTGGTCCGCGCCGACCTCGCCACCGCCGTCCCGCTGCCCTGGGAACCCGGCGTCGCCTGGTGCCTGGCCGACGTCACCGACCCGGCCACCGGGGCGCCCGCCCCCGAGTCCCCGCGCGACCTGCTGCGCGGCGTCCTGGCGCACTGCGCCGAACAGGGCCTGCACCCGGTCGTCGGACCGGAACTGGAGTACTTCCTGTGCGAGCCCGACCCCGCCCGGCCCGGCGCCTGGCTGCGCTACGCCGAGGCGCCCGGCAACGTCTACACGGCCGGGCTGCGCGGCGACCCCGACCGCCACCTGCTGCGCACCATGCGGCAGTTGCGCGACCTCGGGCTCGGCGTCAGCGCCGGCAACCACGAGTTCTCCAGCGGGCAGTTCGAGATCAACCTGACCCACTCCCCCGCCCTGGACGCCGCCGACCGGGCCTTCCTCTTCAAGGCCGCCGTCAAGGAACTCGCCCGCGCCGAGGGGAAGTCGGCCACCTTCATGGCCAAGCCCTTCAACGACGAGGGCGGCTCCGGCTTCCACCTGCACCTGTCCGCCGAAGGGCCCGACGGGCGCAACGTCTTCGACGACCCCGCCGGACCGTACGGACTGTCCGCCACCGCCCGGCACGCCGTCGCGGGCATCCTGGCGCACGCCCCCGCGCTGGCCGCCCTGGCCAACCCCACCGTCAACTCCTACAAGCGGTTCGGCCCGGACACCCTCGCCCCGTGGCTGATCGACTGGGGCCTGGACAACCGCAGCGCCATGCTCCGCATCCCCCCGGAGCGCGGCCCCGGCGCCCGCATGGAGCTGCGCCTCGGCGACGCCGGCGCCAACCCCTACCTGCTGGTCGCCGGCACCCTCGCCGCCGCCCTGCTCGGCATCCGCGCGGCCCAGGAGCCGCCCGCCCCGCTGGAGGGCTACGGCTACGACCCCGGCAAGGCCCCCGTGCTGCCGACCGGCCTCGGCGCCGCCCTGGACGCCCTGGAGGCCGACGAGGCGCTCACCGGGCTGCTCGGCAAGGAGTTCACCGCCGCCTTCCTCGGCTACAAGCGCGACGAGCTCGCCCGGTTCCACCGGCACGTCACGGACTGGGAGTCGGCCGAGTACGCCTACCTGCTGTGAGCGGCCGGGCCGCCGCCGTGACGGGCCGCCGGTGCGGCGGCACGACGGGCCGTCAGGCCGCACCGTGCACGATCCGGCCGTCGAAGACCGTGAGGTCCACCGGGACGGCCGGCAGGTCGTGCGGCGAGGTCGCGGTCAGCCGGCCGCCCAGCACGCACAGGTCCGCGACCTTGCCGACCTCCACGCTGCCCTTCCAGTCGCCCGCGAAGTCCTGGTGGGCCGGTTCGGCGGTGTAGGCCCGCAGCGCGGTGCGCAGGTCCACCCGCTCCGCCGGGCCGCTGGGGCGCCCGCTCGCCTTGGACTCGCGCAGCAGCATCGAGGCGACGCCCTGGCGCCAGTCCGGTTCGGTGATCGGGGCGTCCGAGCTGGCGCACAGCCGCACCCCGGCGTCCAGCGCGGAACGGGCCGGCCACATCCGGGCCGACCGGTCGGGGCCGACCACCCGGTCCATCAGATCGGAGATCGTCCACTTGATCGCCGGGTTCATGTTGACGCCCCAGCCGTGCGCGGCGAGGGTGGCCAGCGCCCCGGGCGTCGCGAAGTCGCCGTGGATCAGGTAGTGCCGGGCGTCGGGCCGCGGGTGCGCCCGGTGGGCGGCGGCCAGCGCGTCGGTGACCGCGTCGATCGCGGCGTCGCCGGTGACGTGGACGCCGATCTGGTGGCCCGCCCGGTGCGCGGCCAGCACCATCGCGGCCAGTTCCGCCGCCTGCGGGCCCGGCCCCGAGCCGTGCACGCACAGGCCGCCGTGCCCGCCGCCCGGGTACTCGTGGTGCATCCACGCCGTCCGGTTGGGCGGGACACCGTCGGCGAACAGCTTCACCCCGAGCACCGCGAGCCGGCGCGGGTCGGCATGCTCGGCGATCTCCCGCGCCAGGTCCGCGAGTTCGGCCAGTCCCGCCTCGACGTCGGCCGCCCCGCCGCCCATCGGGGCGGGCAGCAGCAGCACGCTCACCCGGGCGTCCAGCGCGCCCTCCCGGGCGAGCGCCAGGTAGCTGGGCAGTGCGGCCGTGCCGAGCGCGCCCGCCATGATGCCCTCGCCGCCGGGCCCGAGGCCCGGCTCGGTGTAACTGGTGATGCCGAGCGCGTGCAGCGCGCGGACCGCCTCGGTGATGGCGGCCCGGCGGCGGCGCTCGTCCGGGCGCGGGACGCGGCCCTGCACGGCGCGCTGCGCCGCCTCCCGCAGGATGCCGGTGGGCAGGCCCGTGGCGTCGGTGTCGATGGTGCCGCCGGGCGGGGCGGTGGAGCCCCGGCCGATCCCGGCGGCGCGCAGGGCCGCCGAGTTGACCCAGGCCATGTGGTCGGAGAAGTCGGTGAGGCAGACCGGGTGATCAGGCGCGGCGGCGTCCAGGTCGGCGCGGTCGGGCAGCGTGCGGCTGCCGTCGAGGCACTCGGCCAGGTAGCCGACGTCCCAGCCCCGGCCGACGATCCACTCCCCCGGCTCGGCGCGCTCGGCCGCGGCCCGGACGGCGGCGGCGATGTCCGCGATCGAGCGCACCGCCGGGTGCCCGACGTCCAGTCCCAGCGGCGGCCGGTTCGACCCCCAGCCGTAGGCGTGCAGGTGGGAGTCGTTGATGCCGGGGAGCACGGTGCGCCCGCGCAGGTCGACGGTGCGGGTGCCGGGCCCGGCGTGGGCCCGGATCCGCGCGCTGCTGCCGACGGCGGTGATGGTGCCGCCGGTGACGGCGACGGCCTCGGCGGTGGTGGACGCGGCGTCGACGGTGAGCACCTCGCCGTCCACGAGGATCAGGTCAGCGGGCCGGGACAACGGGCCTCCTTGGTGGGAACGAGCGGGCGTACGAGCGAGCGAGCGGGCGAGCGGGTGTCGGGCGAGGGGGATCCGCGCGGGCGCGCCGGCGCGCCGGCCCGGCGCGGCGGCCGGACCGCCGGTCACGGGCCTTCGGGGTCGACCACGCCCCGGTCGGCCCACAGGGGTTCGACGAGTTCCCGCAGCCGCTCCGGGCCGACCCGGTCGAGGAGCTCCGACGCGGCCGCGTTGTCGAGCAGTTGGGACATCCGGGTCGCGCCGACGAGCACCGTGGCGGTGGCCGGGTGGCTGAGCGCGAAGGCGATGCACAGCCGGGCCGCGGTGGTGCCCAGTTCGGCGGCGAGGACGCCCAGCGGGCCGGCGGCGTCGACGATCCGCTCCCGGATGCCGCCCGGGTCGCGGCCGATCTCGCGCTGCGGGCGCAGCTTGCCCGCCAGGATGCCGCCCTCCAGGACGTCGGAGGCCTGCATGGCGAGGCCCTCGGCGAACAGGGCGACGAACGGCTCCCCGTCGGGGATGGCGCGGCGGCACGGGCTGTACTTCAGCTGGGCGAGCTGGGGGCCGGGCGACCCGGCGGCGCGGGCGTGCCCGGCGACGGTGCGGATCGCGGTCGCGGACCAGTTGTTGACGCCCCAGCAGCCGATCAGCCCCTCGGCCTCCAGCGCGGCGAGCTCCCGCGCGAGGGCCTCCAGGTCGAGGCCGGGGCGGCGGATGTCGCCGAGCACGGCGACGTCCGCGTGGTCGACGCCGGCCCGCAGCAGGGCGTGGGTGAGCTGGTCGCGCAGCGACAGCTCCGGCCAGGGCTCCAGCCACAGCTTGGCGGACAGCAGGTAGTCGGCCCGGCGCAGGCCCGCCGCGCGGACGATCGCGGAGAACAGCACGTCGGTGAAGACCGGCGGCTGCCCGGGGATGCCGTACACGGCGACGTCGTACAGGTTCACCCCGAGGTCAGCGGCCCGGCGGACCAGGGCGACGGCGTCGGCGAAGTCCATCCGGTCCCAGGTGTGCCAGGAGCCGAGGGACAGGACGGAGGCCTCGGGGCCGGCCGTGCCGAGGCGGCGGCGGGGAACGACGGGCAGGGCGGAGTCGGACATCGGTCTCCTCGGAAGGGCTGGACAGGGGGCGGGCACCCGGCACCGGGGGTGGGACACAGGGAGCCCCGGTGCCGGGCGGTCTGGGGCGACCGGTCAGGGCAGCCAGGGGTGGACGACGGCCTTGGTCTGTTCCAGGCGGGCCATCGAGGCGAGGGCGTCGCTCGCCCCGGAGAGGCCGACCGGCTCGCCGAACATGGCGTCCCAGTCGAAGCGGTCGGCGAAGGCGGTGAGGAAGCCGATCGAGCGGTGGTAGTCGCCGATGTCGCCGTTGAGGGAGCCGAGGACGGTGAGCTCCTTGCCCATGACGGTGCCGAGCGGCAGCGGGTCGGCGGCCGGGCCGGTGGAGCCGACGACGACGAAGCGTCCGCCCCAGGCGGCGAGGTCGACGGCCTCGGCGCCGACGCCGGGGGCGCCGGCCAGGTCGAGGACGAGGTCGGCGCCGCGCCCGCCGGTGGCGGCGAGGACGGCGTCGCGGCGCTCGGCGGCGGTGCCGTCCAGGCCGAGCACCAGGTCGGCGCCGTAGCCGCGGGCGAGTTCGAGCCGGGCGGCGGGCGCGCCGATCACGGTGACCGGGCCGGCGCCGGACGCCTTGGCGAGGGCGGTGGCGACCAGGCCGAGCGCGCCCGGTGACGGTGCGGGCGGCAGGCGTCCTGACAGGGCGCGGAACGGGGACGCCGGTCACGGCGAGGAAAGGCGAGGGGACGCAGGTGGCTGCCGCGAAGAGCGAGGCGGGCGGGGGGGTCCAAGGGCGGGGGCCACCGCGTCGAGGTCTACACCTCCGACTACTACACCGGCGACCCCGACCACGAGACCTTCCGGTGGAACGTCAACGACGACCGCCGCCGCGACTTCTGGGGCAACGCCGTCATCGAGTCCTGGTACAAGGAGGCCGTCCCCGTCCTCGACCTCGACGGCCTCCCCGTTCCCGTCAGCGACTCCGCCGCCCTCGACGAGTCCGCCGTCCGGGTCGGCGCCGACGGGCTGGGCATCATCCCCGCGCCTGCGCCCGCCCCTGCCGCCGTCCCCGCCGCCGAGCGCTGACGGGGCGGCCCGCGCCCGACGCCCGACGAGGCTCCCCGGCCGACCGCCGCGGGAGCCTCCGGCGTCGCCGCGTCCGAATACCGCCAGCCGAGCGGGCCCGGACGTCGCAAGGTGGTCATCCGGGGGGGCAGCACGGACAGGCCCCTTCGAACAGGGCACCCGACCGACGACGGCAGCGAGGAAGCACCCATGGCCGACACCACCCCGACCGCGGCCGCCCGCAGCGCCGTCGTCCGACGTTCCGCCGCACCGACGGCCGCCGACCGGCTCGACGGCACCGACTGGGCAGCCCTGGCCGACGAACTCGACGCGCACGGCCACGCCCTCACCGGCCCCCTCCTCACCCCCGCCGAGTGCCGGGCGGTCACCGCCCTCTACGACGATCCCGACCGCTTCCGCACGACCGTCGACATGGCCCGCCACCGCTTCGGCTCCGGCCAGTACCGCTACTTCACACACGAACTCCCCACCCTGGTACGGGAGCTGCGAGAAGCGTGCTACCCCCGGCTGCTGCCCGTCGCCCGCGCCTGGGCCGCGAAGCTCCGGGCCCCGGCGCCGTGGCCCGACGACCTGGACGAGTGGCTGGAGATGTGCCGGGCCGCGGGACAGAGCCGGTCCGCGCAGATCCTGCTGCGCTACGGCCCCGGCGACTGGAACGCCCTGCACCGCGACCTGTTCGGCGACCTGGTCTTCCCCCTCCAGGTCGTCATCGGCCTCGACGTGCCCGGCACCGACTTCACCGGCGGCGAGTTCCTGATGACCGAGCAGCGCCCCCGCGCGCAGTCACGCGGCTCGTCCACCACCCTCCCGCAGGGCCACGGCCTGGTCTTCACCACCCGCGAGCGGCCCGTGGCCGGCAGGCGGGGCTGGTCGGCCGCGCCGATGCGGCACGGCGTGAGCACCGTCCGCTCCGGCCGCCGGCACGCCCTCGGCCTGGTCTTCCACGACGCCTCGTGAGCGGCGGCGTCCCCGCACCGGCCCACCGTCGCAAAGGGCCGGAGTGCCCATTCGCCCCGCCGGACATGCGTCGCCGGTTCCCGGTTGTGACGATGGCCCCACGATCGGGCCTACGGAACGGATACGGGAATGGCTGCCTCGGATTGCACGACCCGGCGTACGGCACGTCGGCACCCCGCACGTCGGCGTACGGCACGTCGGCGTCCACTGGTGCGGCGCGCGGCGGTGCCTCTCGGGGCGGTCGCCTTGGTCGTGGCCCTGGCCGGTCCCGCTTTCGCGGCCGAACCGGCGAGTGACGGGGTGGAGATCGCCGGCGCGAGCACGTCCGGCAGCGTCCTGTCCTGGGCCGGCAGCTACTCCTGCGAGGAATCGATGCTGGTCGCGTCCGTCACGGTCACCGTCACGGACACCGCCGGCGGCTCCGGATCGGAGATCGTCCCGGTGACCTGCCTGGGCGGTCCCACCGGCCGGCCGGTCAGCGGCCGGGTCGACAACGGGCTCCTGGGCTCGGGCGGCGACTGGGGCGAGGACGTCACGGTGACCGTCACCCTGAACGGCGCGTTCGGCACCTCCCTGGGCTACGACCGGATCATGCTGCTCGACAACCAGGTGGGCGAGGTGACCCTCGACAGCGCGACCCCGGACCAGAGCGGGACCCTGGCGGTCACCGGCGGGTTCACCTGCCCGGCCGCCGGCACCGGCACCATCACCGCCGACGAGAGCGCCCCGTTCCGGGGCCCCGTCCTGGCAACCGGCACGCTGCCCCTCAGCTGCTCCGCGCCCGGGGCCCAGGCGACCTTCACCTTCCCCGCCGTGAGCGCCGCCTCCACGCCCGGGCCACGGGGCCGGGCCGTGGGCACGGTGAAGTGGTTCAACTCCGAGAAGGGCTTCGGCTTCATCACCCCGGACGACTCGACCGCCGACGTCTTCGTCCACTTCAGCAGCGTCGCGGGAGGGGGCCAGGGCACTCCGGAGGCCGAGCAGCGGGTGACCTTCGAGCGGGCCGCCGCCACCGGCTGACCGCGACGACGGCGCTCGAACGGCCGCCGGGCGGGGTCACGCACCGTCGAGCGGCAGGAGGTCGGGGTAGACGTCCTGCCAGCGGTAGCGGCGGCAGTGCAGGTGCCAGTAGGCGTAGCCGGTCATGTACCGCTCCAGGTACGGGCGTTGCTCCTCGGTGGCGAGGCCCGTGATCCGGCGGTAGGCGGCCAGGCCGCCGTCGAGGGTGCGGCGGTAGGCGGTGAGGTAGGGGACGTCCTCGCGCACCGCCTGCCGGTACACCCGGCTGACGGCGAAGTCCGCGCCGTGCACGGCCTCCTTGTAGCAGGACAGCACGTCGTTGACGTCGTTGAGGAACGCGACGCACGAGCTCATCGCCGCCGCCCAGAACGCCCGGTCGCGGTGGGCGGCCAGGCAGGGGTCGGCGAACTGCAGGGTGGCGAACCAGAATTGGGAGAACCCGTTGAAGACGCGGACGTAGTCGCTGTCCACCCCGTCGGACGCCTCCGGATCGAACTCCGCCTCCATGAGCACACCCGTGAGCGCGTTGTGGAAGAAGGACTTGAAGACGGCGAGGAAGGTCGGCTCGCAGAACGGCGCGATCTCGTGGAACATGTGCCGGATGTAACGGGTGTTCGGCGAGGCCGGAAGCGCCTCGGGCAGCAGGCCGTCACGCAGCATGGCCGCCGCCTCGCCCGGATCGTGGCAGCACACGTCGTCGGCGTTGGTGGAGAACACCCAGATGCGGTCGACGGCGAGGGCCAGTGCGTCGTCGGCGATCGGCACCATCAGGGCGCGCATCTGCGTGATGTTGCGGACCGTGGCAGCCGGGAGGTCGACGCCGAAGGCCGCCAGTTCGACGGTGAGCAGGTCGGCATCGGCGGCGGCCCGGGCGAGGTCGGCGGGCGGCGCGGCGAAGGAGTCGGTGCGGGCGATCATCTGCTCGACCAGGCCGGAGGCCAGGACGCTCGCGATCATCGCCCGGTGGCGCGGATCGGGGATCGCGTCCAGGCCGCGCCGCGCGGTGTGGCGCAGGGTGTCGACGCCGGGCGGTCGGGGGTGCCGGAGCAAGGGGCGGCCGGTCAGGTCCACAAGCTGTCCTCGCTGTTCGTCAAAGGCCCTGGGGCCGGCGGGCGAGCCCGCCCTCCCCGGATCCCGGGCGACGGTCCCGGTAGTCCGTCCCGCGACTACCCACCCACCGCATTCGAACAAACCGGGACGCCCACACCCGGCGCGGCGTCCGAATAGCGCCAGCCGAGCGGGCCCGGAAGCCGCAGGGTGGTCAGTGGGAGCGGCACGCACAGGACCCCTCCCGACAGGACGACCGACCGGGGACGCTCCCCGGAGCGACGGCAGCGAGGAAGCACCCATGGCCGACACCACCCCGACCGCCGTCGCACCGACGGCCGCCCGACCCGACGCCCGACCCGACGCGCTGCCCGCGCCACGGCCGCACACCGCCGCCGAACTCGCCACCGTCCTGGCCCTGTTGACCGCCTCCGAGCCCCCGACCGCCACGGTGGCGATCGGCCACGGCCGCGACGACGCCTCCCGCGCCGCCGCCCGCGCGTTCGCCGGGGCATGGCAGGCGCGCGGCGGCACGGTCCTCTCGCAGGTGGACTGGCCGGAGCACGCGGCCTCCTGGCTGCGCCCCGCACGCCGGCTGACCGCCCAGACCCCCGACGCCTGGGTGATCGCGGCCGACGTCCTCGGCTTCGCCCTCCTCGCCCGCCGCCTCCACCGCTCCACCGCCTTCGACCCGGCCCGCACCATCGCATTCGCCTCCCTCGCCGACCCCCGCCTCCCCGCCCTGGCCGGCCCCGGCGTCCTCGACGGCCTACGCGGCGCAGGAACGGACGGCACCACCTGGGCCGTACACGCCGACCGGCTCACCAGGACCCCGCGACAGGACAGCCGGGTCGTCAGCGCATGCCGCCGGAGGCGAGGATGACGTCCCCGGTGATCCAGCGCGCGTCGTCGGAGGCCAGGAAGACCGCCAGCGGGCCGTAGTCGTCCGGGGTGCCCGTGCGGCCCAGCGGGGTGCCGGCGATCGCCTGTGCTTCCTGGGCCGAGCCGGGGAATCCCATGGCCCTGGTGCCCTCGGTGTCCGACGGTCCGGGCATGATCGCGTTGACCCGGATGCCGCGCGGGCCCAGTTCCTTGGCCGCCACGATGGTGAACGCGTTGACGGCACTCTTGGAGGCGACATAGAGCGAGGCGTACGGCGGGTGGGTGAGCGTGCCAGCCGTCGAGACGTTGACGATCGAGGCGGCGCCGATGTCGTCCTGTGCGGCCAGGGCCTGCGTCGTGAGGATCGTGCCCAGCAGGTTCGTGGTCATCTCGCGCTGGAACTCCTCCTCAGTGATGTCCGACAGCGGCGCGAAGGCGGCGACGGCCGCGTTGTTGACGAGCACGTCGACCGGCCGCCCGTACTCCTCGCGGGCGCGATCGAACAGCCGGCGCACGTCGTCGCCGCGGGCCACGTCCGCCCGGACCGCGACCGCCCGGCCGCCCTCGGCGGTGATGCCCGCGACGACCCGTTCGGCGCCCTTCGCGTCCTCCCGGTAGTTCACGACGACGGCCGCGCCGGTCCCGGCCAGCGCCTTGGCGATCCCCGCGCCGAGGCCCTTCGACGCGCCCGTGACGATCGCCGTACGTGCGTTGCTGCTGATCACAGTGACTCCTCGAAACGTTGGTGCCTGCGGAAGTCACCGTAGGAAAGCCGGTTACTGTCAGGAAGTACCTACTTTTTTGTAAGCTCATGACGTGATGGAAACTCACCAGGTCGCGACGGCCGCCCGACTCCTGGCCCACGACACCTTCGACAACAAGTGCGCGCTCAGGCCGATCATGGACCAGACGACAAGCCGCTGGGCGACACTGATCATCTCGGCCCTCGTCGCCGGCCCGCACCGCTTCGCCCAGCTGCACCAACGAGTCGGTGGCATCAGCCAGAAGATGCTGTCGCAGAACCTCAAGGCACTGGCCCGGGCCGGACTCGTCGACCGCCATGTCGCGCCCACCATCCCGCCCCAGGTCACCTACACCCTGACGGACCTCGGTGTCGGCCTGGCCGGGCCGCTGACCGAACTCATCCAGTGGTTCGGCCGGCACGGAGACGAACTCCTCGCCGCCCAGGAGCACTACGACAGCCGGCAGGAGCCACCGAGCGCCTAGCCGCAGGCTCCCCCGGCGGTGGCGCTCGGATGGGGGATGGGGATCAGTCCCACTCGATCCGCCGGCCCTCGGCGCCGACGACCATCCGCAGCCGCTCGCCCGTGGGCTCACCCGCGGCGCGCCACCGGGTGATCAGCTCGGCCACGGAGTCCCAGAGCCGGACCGGCCCGCCCTGCCGGACCAGCCAGCGGCCCCCGTCCTCGAACACCACGGCCCATGAGCCGCCGTCCACGTCCACCAGCACGTGCTCGGTACGCCCGTTCCGGGGCATGGCGAAGTACTGCGCCGTGGGCGCGGCGAACTGCGCCACGAACCGGGCCGCCCACCCGTCGAGCACGTCAGCGCCGATGCCCGCCGGCCGGGCCTCGCCCCGGTCGAGCGCGGGCAGCATGCCGAGCGGCGGGGGCATGTGCGGGCGGGCGAGCATGAACGACACACCACCGCCGAGCACCGGGCCGGCGGCCGTGCCGTCCTCGGCCACCGTGAGCCGCACCAGCTCGGAAGCGTTCATCCAGCCGCCCACGGTCACCAGGATCTCGCCGCCCGGCCGGGTCTGCGCGATCCACTCGGCGGGCACGGTCCGGACCCCGCACGTGGCGATGATCCGGTCGTACGGCGCCCCCTTGGGGTGACCGGCGAGCCCGTCACCGGTCACCAGCTCGGGCCGGTAGCCGAGTCCGCCGAGCGCCACGGACGCCCGAGCCGACACGTCCGCGTCCACCTCGATCGACGTCACCCGGTCGTCCCCGAGGACATGCGTCAGCAGAGCAGTCGAGTAGCCGGTGCCGGTACCCACCTCCAGTACGGACATGCCGGACCGCACCCGCAGGTCCTCGAGCATCCGGACCACCAGGCCGGGCAGCGTCGAGGACGACGTGGGCACCTGCGCCAACCGGCCCTCGACCTGTCGGGGCACCACACTGCCGGCGAGCTGCGTCACCAACGTGTCGTCCTCGTACACGCGGCCGATCAACTCGGGCGACCTCTCCAGCGACACGGGCCGATACCACCCGTCGCCGTCGTACTCGAACCAGCCGTCCCGCAGGAACGCCTCACGCGGGACGGCCAGCACCGCCGCTTCCCACTCGTCGGCCAGGATCACCCCGGCCTGCTTGAGCTGCGCGGCCAGCACCGCCCGCAGCCCCTCGGACTCGTTCACTCGGTCACTCCGTTCTCCAGAAGATCGGCGATGGCGGACGTGATCGGCAGGCTCGCCGCGTGCTCCAGCCACGCCCATTGACCGTTCGGGTTGCACTCCAGGAACCACCATTCACCCCCGGGGGCCACGGCGAAGTCGAATGCCCCGAAGCACAGCCCGAACTCATCGAGGAACCCCAGCAGCGCGGCCCGGACCGGCTCGGGGCAGTCCACGGGTTCGTACGTCAGGTTCCGGTACTCACTGCGCCAGTCGAGCACCCCCGCAGGGGCGGTGATCAGCGCGCAGAACAGGTCTACGAGGGAATGCGCCTTCAGATAGCGCCTCCGGTCGAGTGACTGCGAGAACGCGAGGAGGCCCCCGGCCCCGGCCTCCGTCTGCCGGGGGCGGCTTCTAGGATCTGGGCCATGACAACACGACTTGTGCAGATCAACATGAAGGCCCGGGACGACTCCGCGCTCGGGCGGTTCTGGGCGGAGGCGCTCGGGTGGGGGGTGGACAGCGAGGGGCCCGGTGTGACCAACCTCGAACCCGTGGGCTTCGACTACCCCGACCCTGCGGCCGTCTGCATCGACCTCGTCGCCCGCCCGGAGCCCAAGACGGTGAAGAACCGGGTGCACCTCGATCTGGCGACCACCTCGGCCGCCCACCAGGCGGAGTTGGTGGCGCGGTTGAAGGACCTCGGCGCGACGCTCGCCGACGTGGGGCAGGGCGACGTCCCCTGGACGGTGATGGCCGACCCGGAGGGCAACGAGTTCTGCGTGCTGGACCCCCGGCCGGTCTACGGGGACACCGGGCCGATCGCCGCCGTGGTGGTCGACTGCGCCGATCCCCGGGAGATGGCCCGGTTCTGGGGCGGGGCGATGGACTGGACGGTGCACGAGGTCGCCGACGACCACGCGACCATGCGATCCGCCCAAGGCGTCGGGCCGTACCTGGAGTTCCTCCGCAATCCCGACGCCAAGGTCGGGTGGAACCGCGTCCACCTCGACGTCAGGCCCTACCGCGGTGACGACCCGGCTGCGGAGGAGGCCCGGCTGCGCGCCCTGGGCGCCACCGACCCCGGTGTCGACCAGTCCACGATCTCCTGGACGATCCTGGCCGACCCGGAGGGCAACGAGTTCTGCCTGCTCTCCCCCAGCTGACCGGACGACGGGTTCCGGTACCAGGGCGCCTGGTGCCGGCGCCCGTGGTCAGTGCCGGTACGCGGCTGTCGCGATCTCGACGAAGGACCGGATCAACGGGTTGGTGTCGCCCTCGTTCCACACCGCCACCACGCGGCTCGGCGCCATGTCGGTCAGCGGCACCACGGCCAACTCCGCGGGCAGGTCGTGCCCGAGCGGGGCCAGGCCGACCGTGCCGTTCCACAGCACGGCCTGGAGGCATTCCTGGACGGCGCGCACCACCGGGCCCTCGCGCGGCCGGCCGCCGTTCCAGTAGGACTGCCAGACGGGGTCGGTGCCCTGCGGGAACTGGAACCAGCGGCGGTCGCCGAGTTCGGCCAGCCGCAGCCGGTCGCGGCGGGCCAGCGGATCGTCGGCGCGCAGCACGACGCCGACCGGGTCGGTCCGCAGCGCCCGCACCGTCAGGGCGGTCTCGTCGAACGGCGCCCGGGTCAGGGCGACGTCGACCAGTCCGGCGCGCAGCCCGCAGGTCGGGTCGGTCAGGTCGGTGTCGCGGATGCGGATGTCGATGCCGGGGTGGCGCCGGCGGTAGGCGGCGGCCAGCCGGGACACCCCCGGGTCGGTGCCGTCGCCCAGGATGCCGACGGTGATGGTCGCGACGCCGGCCGCCGTGCTCACGCGCTCCCGGACGCGGTCGGCGTGGTCGAGCAGGGACCGTGCCTCGTCGAGCAGCACCGTGCCCACGGGGGTCAGTGTGACGCCGGTCGGCGAGCGGGCGAACAGCGGGGCCCCGACGTCGGCTTCCAGCTGCTTGACCGCCCGGCTCAGCGGCGGCTGGGTCATGTGCAGTCGGGTGGCGGCCCGGCCGAAGTGGAGTTCCTCGGCGACGGCCACGAAATAGCGCAGGGTCCGTAGCTCCACGCTGCCACGATACCCGCACGGTATCGGCGCCGTGGGACAGGTCTTGGACAGCCGCGGGACCCCGGCGGTGCACTTGGGGGCATGACCGAAGAAGCGAAGACCAGCGAGTCGCAGGCCGCCCCCGCCGTGTCGGTGGTGGGGCCCGGCGAGGGCGAGACGATCGTTCTGGGCACCACCCGGATGCGCGTCCTGGAGGACGGCAGCCGCACCGGGCACCGCCTCGCGATCGCCGAGTCCGTCCTCGCCCCGCACACCCAGGGGCCGCCGCAGCACCGCCACGCCCGACACGACGAGGGCTTCTACGTCCTCTCCGGCACCGTGCGGTTCACCGTCGGGGACGAGGACCACGACGCCACCACGGGCACGTTCGTGATGGTCCCGCCCGGCACCCCGCACACCTTCGCCAACCCGACCGACCGGCCCGCCGTCATGCTCAGCACCTTCACGCCGGACCTGTACGTGCAGTACTTCCGGGACCTCCAGGAGGTGCTCGCCGACGGCCGGCCGCTGACGCCCCAGGTCAACGCCGACGCGATGATCCGCTACGCGACCGAGCCCGCCGACGGACCGGCTGCCGAGCCGGCTGCCGACCTCGCCTGAAGACGTCAACGGGTCCCCGGGAACCGGTGGCCCATGAACGGGAACCTGAACAGGAGCCATGAACACCGCCTACTGGATCGTCGCGGGACTGCTCGCGCTCTTCTACCTCTACGCGGGCACGCTGAAAGTGGTCCGCGACCGCGACCGGCTGCGACCGATGATGGCCTGGGTCGACCGCGTGCCCCTGCCCGCCGTCAGGGTGCTGGGGACGGTCGAGGTACTGGGCGCGGCCGGCCTGGTCCTGCCGCCGCTGACGGGCATCGCGCCCTCGCTGGCGACGGCCGCCGCCATCGGCCTCGTCGTCCTGCAAGCCGGTGCGATCGCCGTCCACCTGACGGGCGATGACCGCCGGATCGGCCTCAACGCCGGGCTCATCACCATGGCGGCCGTGGCCGGCTGGCTGGCCACCCGGCTCTGAACCCGACGAACGCGGCGGGCCCGACGGACCGCACCGCCCGCACTACCCGCACCGTCCGCACTGGGCAGACGTCCGGCTCGGGCGGTGCGGCGCTGCCCGGCGGGCGGGCGCCCAGCCCCTATCGTGTCCGGCATGTCGGTAGTCATCGCGGGCGGCCGCGGCAGGGTCGCGCTTCTGACGTCACGTCTCCTGGCGGCCCGGGGGGTGCGCGTGTCCGGGATCGTCCGGCGCCCCGAACAGGCCGCCACCGTACGGGCCGCCGGCGCCGTACCGGCCGTCGCGGACCTCGCGTCGGCCGGCGCCGAACAGCTCGCGCGGCTGCTCACCGGCGCGCGGGCGGTGCTCTTCGCGGCCGGCGCGGGCCGCGGCGACGCCCCCGGGCAGGCGAATCCGGTCGACCACGACGCGGCGCTCACCCTCGCGGAGGCGGCCCGGCTCGCCGGGGTGCGCCGCTTCGTGATGCTCTCCGCGATGGGCGCGGACCCGGCCATCGACTACCCGTCCGACCCGCTGGTGGAGACCTTCCTCCGGGCCAAGGGCCGGGCCGACGAGGACCTGCTGTCCCGCGCGGCCCTGGACTGCACCGTGGTCCGCCCGGCCTGGTTCCGGGACGGGCCCGGCACCGGCCTGGTACACCTCGCCGAGCGCACGGGCCCGGGCGAGATCGACCGGACGGACGTCGCCGCCGTCCTCGCGGACCTGGTCACCGCGCGCGCCTCCGCTCCACGCGTCCTCGAACTCATCTCCGGGCCCACCCCCGTCCACGAGGCCGTCGCCCGGGTCACCCCGCGCCCCACGGCGGACGGGGAGACGGGAACACCGGTGGGAGCGCCCCGGGGAGAGCACACCCCGGCACGGTAGGGCGAGGAGCGGGCAGGGCAGCCGCCCGGGCCGGGGGCTGGGGCACGGCAGCGGGTCAGGGTGGGTGCGGGCTGATCGTCCGCACGGCCCGGTGGAGCCCGGGGAGGCCTGGTACGGCCCCTCCGTACGCCCGCGGGTGCGGGCACGTGCGGGCGGCTACCCCGTCGCCCGGCGGGTAGTCCCCGAACCGTCCCCGAACCCGTCCCGGTCCCGTTCACCGCAGCCGCCCGGGGCGGGGCCGTCGACCGGGGCGTACGGCCGTGCATGGACCGGGACCGGATGGGCACACGCGGGGTTCGAACGTTCCGTTCCGCACGAAAGGCCGATTCCGATGCTTCTCCTCGTCCTCGTCCTCCTGCTCGCGCTCATCCTCGGCGGCGCCGGGTTCGCCATCCACATCCTGTGGTGGATCGCGCTCGCCGTCCTGGTGGTGTGGGTCCTCGGCTTCGTCTTCACCGGGAGCGGGGGCGGCAGCCGCCGCCGGTGGTACCGGTGGTGACGAACGCCCGCACCCGGCCCCGGATCCGACGGTGACCGGTCACGACCCGTCCCAAGCCTCGGTCCGTCAGCGCAGCAGGACGGCCAGCAGCTCCGCCAGGGTCGGGCCCGCGTCGGCGGGGTGGCGGAGCTGCTTGCCCGCGATCACCTGGTAGTGGTTGGCACGGCCCCGGCGTTCGTGGGTGAGGTATCCGGCCTGTTCGAGGTCGACGATGATCCGCTGCACGGCCCGCTCGGTGAGCAGGCACCGGGTGGCGATGTCGCGCACCCTGATGCCCGGGTCCCTGGCGATCTGCACCAGTACCCGAGCGTGGTTGGTCAGGAAGGTCCACCCCGAGCCTGCCGGCCGGTCGTTCATGGGCTCAGCCTACGACCGGCCCCGCGCCCTCGCGGCCCCGCACTCTCGCGGCCCCCTGCCCTCGCGGCCCCGCGCCTTCCCGGGACCGGCCCCGAACGCCCCGGGACCGGCCCGGCGGCCGCAGCCGGCCGCGCGATCCTCCTGCCACCCGGGGGCGTCCCTGTCGTCCAGCTGCTCGCGCAGCCGGGCCAGGGTGGCCGTGAGCAGCCGGGAGACGTGCATCTGGGAGACGCCGACCCGTTCGGCGATCTGGGACTGCGTCCAGCCGTCCCAGAAGCGGAGCTTCAGCACGGTCTGCTCCCGGCGCGGCAGCCGGGCGAGCAGCGGGCGTACGGCGGTGCGGAAGTCGGCGAGTTCGATGCCGGGGTCGCGGCCGCCGAGGCGGTCCAGCAGTGCGCCGCCGCTCTCGTCGGTGTCCTGGTCGCGCAGCGCGTCCAGCGAGTTCGGACGGTACACCCGGCCGGCGACCAGTCCCTCGATCGCCTCCTCCAGGGTGAGGTGCAGGTCCTCGGCGATCTCCTCGGGCCGGGGGAGGCGGCCGAGCCGCTGCTCCAGCCGGTCGGAGCCCCGGGCGACGTTCAGGTACAGCTCCTGCATGCCGCGCGGGACCCGCACCGGCCAGGAGGTGTCCCGGAAGAAGCGCTTGATCTCGCCGGTGATGGTGGGGATGGCGTACGTCAGGAACTCGACGCCGCGGTACGGGTCGTAGCCGTCGACGGCCTTGATCAGGCCGACCGTGCCGACCTGGACGATGTCGTCCATGTCCTCGGCCCGGTGCCGGAACCGGGCCGCGATGAAGCGGACCAGCGGCATGTTGAGTTCGATGATCGTGCCGCGCACGTAGCTGTAGGCGTGCGTCTCGCGGGCGAGCCCGGCCAGGCGCTCGAACAGCGCGTCGCTGAGCTCGCGGGCCTCCGGCTTCCCCATCGTGCGCAGTTCGGCCGGGGTCGGCCTCGGCGGCAGGTCGGGTGGACCGCACGGCGGCTTCCCGGCCTCCGTGCGGACGTGCTGAACGGTCTCCAGCGGAGTGGACACGTGAATCTCCTGGGCATCGGGGTGAGCGCCCGGCGCCACGGCGGGCTCGTCGTGCCCGCGCGGCGGGGCTTCTTCCCCCAGGACCTGTGCCCGGCTTCGGCAAGCGAAGGTCCCGGTGGCACCCCCGGTGTGGGGTGCGGGAACGGGCCGGATGGTGCGCCCGGCCACTGCACGGGTGTTCTACCCGACATACGACGCCGAATTCACGTATTGGGTGGTTTGTTCGGTTTTGTTCGGGTAAACGCGTGCGGGCGACGACTTGGCACACGAGAGGAGGCGCGGCTATGCCCCGAGGATCCAGCCCCAAACGCGAACGCCAGTACGAAAACATCAGGGAGGGCGTGCTCGACCGGAGCGGGAGCGAGGAACGGGCGAAGGAGATCGCCGCCCGGGCGGGCCTGCGGTGTCCGCCCGGACGGGCCTGCGGCGTCGGCCCGGACGGGCCTGCGGCGTCGGCCCGGCCTGGCGTCGCGGGCCCGTGGCGTCAGGCCGGGCGGCGGGCGTGTCGGGCGGGCGGGAGCGGGGAGGGCACCTCCAGCCAGACCCGCTTGCCCCCGCCCTCCGGTTCGCAGCCCCACGCCCGGGCGAGCCGGTCCACCACCCGCAGGCCGTGCCCGCCCGGAGGCCCCGGCCCGGCCGGAGAACCGGGCCCGGCACCGCGCCGCAGCCTCGGCGACACCGGGCTGTCGTCCAGCACCTCCACCCGCAGTCGGGAGCCGTCCCAGTCCAGCCGCAGTTCGCGCGGGCCGCCGGGAGCGTGCAGACAGGCGTTGCCGACCAGTTCCGCGACCATCAGCAGGACGTCCTCGGAGACGGCCCGCTGCTCGGTGTCGGCCGTCGGCAGCCACCGCCAGGACCACATCGCCTCCCGGCTGAACTCACGGCTGCGCCGGACCGCGCCCTCCGTGCCGGTGAAACCGAGCCGCCTCGCCCCTGCGGCCGGCCGCGACACTCCCTCCGGGTGGTCCATGGTCCGCGTCTGCCCGCCCCGGCCCCGGCTACACGCGCCGACGGCAGGGGCGACGCACAGGGGGCTCCGGGCAGAGGCTCCGGGCAGGAAGCGGCACCGGTCGGGAGCCGGTCCCGCAGGGCCGGTGTGGAAGTGCCCGTCCCGGGCACACGCGGCACCGGGGCCGCCACGGCCCCGGAACGGAATCACGAGAGGAGTGCACCCCGTGGGTACCGAGAACAAGATGCGCAACGTCGCGGAGAAGGCCCAGGGCAAGGCGAAGGAGGCCGTCGGGAAGGTCACCGGCGACCGGGTCGTCGAGGCCGAGGGCCGGGGCAAGCAGATGAAGGCCGACCTCAAGCAGGCGGCCGAGAAGGTCAAGGACGCCGGGAAGCACTGAAACGGGAAGCACCGGGCCCGGAAACCGGCGGCCGCCCGGCGCGGCCGCCGGTTCGCCCGCCGTACGCCCTCGGGGGCGCACGGCCTCCGGCGCCATCCCTCCGTGGTCGAACGGACACCCGGCCGGCGTTCACCAGTCGGGTGCCGCCGGACCGGGCTCCGACCGTCCCCGGCGTGGGCCTCCGGACCCGCCGCGACCGCCCCGACCTCGGCACCTTCCGCCGGCCGGCTCCTCGGCGGCGGGTGCGCCGACGCCCGGCGGGCGGCGCCGCGGCCGACGGATTCCCGCCCGGTCACGCGACTTGGACCGGTCCGCATCCCCGGGGTGCGTCATGGGCATGCAGGGGTTGTCAGGCTCTCGCGAAACGGCCCTGACGACGGGTATGACCAAGGGATAACCATGGCGCTGCACGACCTGTCTCCGCACGACCTGTCCCCGCATGACGAGGTGTCCCGGGACGAGGTGCCCCAGGACGGACGGGGGCCGGCACCGACCACCCGGCACCTGTCGGGGATCCCCGCACCCACACCCACGCCCACCCCCAGACCCGGCATCACGGTCGCCGTCTACGAGGGCGACCCGCTGTCCCGCGCGGGTGTGGTCGGCCACCTGGCCCGGCAGCACGACATGACGGTGGTCCGGGCGGAGGGTCGGCCGCCCGGGGAGGGCGAGTCCATCGCCGTCGCCCTCGTCGACCGCCTGGACGCTCCGACGGCGGCCCGGCTGCGCGAGCTGGCCGCCGGGGGCGGACGTCAGCTGGTGCTGGTCGTCGGGGAGGTCGACGGGGACCGGCCGGACCTGGTGCTGGAGACCGGTGCCACCACCGTGATCCGGCGTCACCAGGCCACCTCCGCCCGGCTCGTCGAGGCGATCCGCGCCGCCGCGCGGGGCCACGGGTACCTGCCGGAGGACCTGGTGCGGCGCAGGGCCGCAGCGGCGCCGCCCCGGGGTGCGACCGTGCCCGAGCAGTACGACGGACGGACGGCGCGGGACGGCACGGATGGCGACGGGCTCTCGCTCCGGGCGTTCGGCACGATGACGGCGCTGCGCGGGGGGCGCGAGCTGCCGCTCGGTCCGCCCCGGCACCGGGCGGTCCTGGGGCTGCTGCTCGCCCGGCCCGGCCGGGTGGTCCCGGCCGAGGAGCTGATCGAGGAGCTGTGGGGCGGACGCCCGCCGCAGCACCCCTCCGCCACCCTGCAGACGTACATCTCCCACCTGCGCCGCGCCCTGGCCCCGGGAACGGGACCGGCCCCGGCGGCGGGAGCGGGCGAGGCCGCCTCCCTCCTCCGCCACCGTCCCCCCGGCTACGTCCTGACGCTCGACCCCGAGCTGATCGACATCCACCGCTTCGAACGGCTGGTCGCCGACGGACGGCGGCACGCCGCCGCGCGCCGCTACGAACCGGCGCGCGACCGCCTCGCCGAGGCACTCGCGCTGTGGCGCGGCAGCCCCTTCCTCGAACTCACCTCCTACGCCCAGCTCGCCGAGGAGGGCGCCCGCCTCGAGAACGTACGGCTGGAGGCCGTGGAGATCCAGGCCGAGGCGTGGCTGGCCCTCGGCGAGCCGGACCTCGTGGTGTCGGCCCTCGAACGGGACGCGCGCCGGTACCCCGCGCAGGAGCGGTTGGTCGGACGGCTGATGGCCGGGCTGTACCGGTCGGGGCGGCAGGCCGAGGCGCTCCGGCTGTACGAACGCACCCGCGCCTACCTGGCCGAGGAACTGGGCGTCGACCCCGGGGCCGAACTCCAGGGCATCCACGTCGACATCCTCCGCCAGGCCCCCGCTCCGCCGGCCGCGGGCCGCATGGCGACCGGCCGTACGGAGGCGGCCCGTACGGAGGCGGCCGGCACACCGCCGCGCACCGATCCGGCGGAACGGCCGACCGCGCCGACCGCCCCGACCGCCCCGACAACGCCGCACCAACCGCCGCACCGCCCGCCGCCCCACCGCCTGCCCGCCCTCGGCACACCGGTCCACCACCCCTTCGAGGGCCGGGAGCGCGAACTCGTCGCGCTGGCCTCCTTCGTGGACTGCGCCCTGACCGGCGGGGGGCACCTGACGGCGGTCCGGGGAGAGGCCGGCATCGGCAAGACCGAACTGCTCGCGAAACTCGCCGCCCGGCTGGAGGGCGCCGGGGTGGACGTCGTCCGCGCCGGCTGCTGGAGCGGTGAGGGCGTTCCGTCCTACTGGGTGTGGCTGCAGGTGCTCCGCCAGTTGGAGGCCGCGCGTCCCGAGGAGTTCCGGGCGGCGCGGACGCGGTTCGGCGACCCGCTCGGACCACTACGGCCCGACGACCAGGGCGCGGCCACCGCCCCGGACGGCACCGCCGGGCCCCGGACGCGCTTCCTCGCCCACGACGCCGTCTGCGAGGCGATCCTCGCCGTCGTCGCGCGGCGCCCGCTGCTCCTGGCCCTGGAGGACCTGCACTGGGCCGACCCCCCGTCGCTGGAACTGCTCAGGATGCTCAGCACCCGTACGCACGGCCGGCCGCTGGGCATCGTGGTGACGGTACGGGAGTCGGGCATCAGCATCGAGCCGCCGTTCGACGAGCCGACCAGCGAGATCCTGGACAGCCCCAGGACCCGTACGGTCCGCCTGGAGGGGCTGTCGGAGCGGGCGGTCGGGGTGCTCGCCACCGCCCAGGCCGGTGCCGAGGTGAGCTCCGACGTGGTCCGCACGCTGCACGAGCGCAGCGGGGGAAACCCGTACCTGCTGGGCCAGTTGCTCTCCCTGCTGATCGACGGCGGCCGGCTCCTCGACCGCAAGGGCGCGCCGGCGGCCCTCGCCGAGATCCCGGCCGGCGTGAACGGCGTGCTGCGGCGCGGGTTCTCCGCCCTGCCGGAACCGGTCCTGCGGGTGCTGCACGGCTGTGCCGTGCTCGGCCCCGAGGTTGACCTCGGCCTGCTGAAGAAGGTGCTGGACGAGCGGCAGAGCCTGGCGTACGCGATAGAGCCGGCCGTCCGGGCCGGCCTGCTGCGCAAGGACCCCCGGGATCCCCGCCGGTTCTCCTTCACCCACGCGATCGTCCGGGAGGCGCTGCTGGGCCAGATGCGCTGCGAGGAGCGGGTCCGGCTGCACGCGAGGACGGCCGACGTCCTGGGCGCCTGCCGCGAGGACTCCGCCGGGGAGGCCGACCGCATCGCCCACCACGCGTGGGAGGCCTCCCCCGTCCTGCCCGCCGGCCAGGTCGTGCCGCACCTGCTCCGGGCGGGCGAGCAGGCCGGTCTGCGGCTGGCGTACGAGGAGTCCGAGATGTGGCTCCGGCGTGCCCTGCACCTCCTGCCGTGGCTGTCGGCGGACGATCCGGGCGCGGCGGAACTCGCCCTGTCCGTACGGCACAGGCTGGCCCGGGTCCTGGCGGCCACCCGCGGCTACGGGCACTCCGGCGCCGAGACCGCGTCCCACCGGGGCCCGGTCCCGCACACCTTCACGGGCAGCGACGCGGGCGGTTCCGTGGGCCCCGCCGACGGCCCCGCACTCACGGGCCCCGCCGACGAGTCCGTCCTGCTGTGGGAGCGGTGCCGCGCGCAGCTGGTGACCGGCCGCTACGGCAGGTCCATGCGCTCCGCCAAGCAGCTGCGGAGGATCGCCGAGGCCACCCGGGACCCGATGGCGGTGCTCTGCTCCTCGTACGGCATGGGCGTCCTGCTGCACGTGCGGGGCCAGTACACCGAGGCGCTGGCGCACCTGGACCGGGCCGGTGAGGTGGCCGACCGCTTCCCCCCGTACGAGCGCGCCGCGTTGGCCCCGGTCCTGCTGCACGACCCCCGGCTGCCGTGCCGCGGCTACCGCGCGCTCACCCTGTGGCTCCTGGGCTCCCGCGCGGCGGCCCGGCAGCAGTGCGAGGACCTGCTCGTCCTGACCGACGGCGCCGCCAGGCCCGCCGACCGGGCGCTCGCCCGCTACTTCCACGCCCTGCTGGCCGCGCTGTCCGGCGACGCCGGGACCGCCGCCCGGTCCGCCGCCCTGGGCCTGGAGACGGCCGCCGCGCACGGGCTGCGCTACTGGACCGCCATGCTGCAGGTGTGCCAGGGCTGGGCCCGCGCGCACTCCGCCGCCCCCGGGGACGGCAGGCACGACGGACCCGGCACGGGCGACGGCATCGCGCTGATCCAGTCGGCCGTCGCCGACCTGCGCGACAGCGGGACCGCCCTGCGCCGCACCCTGCACCTGGGTCTGCTCGCCCAGTCCCAGCACACCGCCGGACTCCTCCAGGACGAGGCGGCGACCCTGCGCCGCCTGGCGATGGAGGTGAGCCTGCGCGGGGAGTACGCGTACCTCAGCGAGCGGCTGCCCTTCAACGACCCGGCCGGCCACGGGCGGGACGCCACCACCCGGTAACCGGGGCGGGCCCGACCGGTGAGCCGGGGCGGCCCCGGCTGCAAGGGATCGGCAAGGTGGCCCGCAGCGGACGGGCGAGGCCTCGGCAAGGTGCCCGGCGCAGACTCGTGGCAACGGTCGACGGACCGCCTCGGCCGGGGCGACGGCGTGACGGACGGTGGTTCCGGTGCCCGCCACGACGTCGCGGCCGCAGACCAAGGAGGGTCTACGTTGTTCGACACGGAATCCGTCTTCGCGCGCATCGAATCCCCGTACCGGATCCACCTGGCGCAGCAGACGCTGCCCCGGGAGGAGGTGGCCGGGCTCTACTCCACCGTTCCGCTGGAGCGCGCCGCGTCCATCTCGCGCAACGACCCGAAACACGAGAAGCAGTACCGGATGAACCTGTTCTACCTGATGCTCAACGGCCGGCGGACCGCGGTCGCCGACGAGTTGCCGCCCGCCTGGTCCTCGCTCCTGGCGGACCTGACCGGCAGCCGGTTCACCGACTGGCTGTCGGCGGGCACGGGGGTGAAGCTCGACGGCCTGTACCTGGACATCGGGGTCTACACGCACCGCGAGGGCGACTACCTCTCCCCGCACAAGGACAAGACGGACAAGGCCATCACGGCCCTGCTCTACCTGAACGAGGACTGGCCGACCGAGGGGGGCGGGGAGTTCGAGGTCAGGGCCACCGGACGGTCCGCCGACAAGCCGGTGCTGAGCCTTCCGCCGAGGCCCGGCCAGTTCCTCGCCTTCGTGCCCACCGACCGGTCCTGGCACTCGGTCTCGCGGGTGGCGCCCGGGAACCCCGTCACCCGGCTGACGGTGCAGGTGGAGTACTGGTTCGAGCGGGTCGACCGGTACCGCGCCGAGATGTCCACCAAGTGACGGAACGTCCACCAAGTGACGGAACGTCCGCCGAGTGACGGGCTTTCGCCGAGTGGCAACTGGCCGCCGAGCGACCGCAGTTCCGCCCCATGACCCGAAGGAGCCGATGTGCCGTCCAGTGACGGGCCGCCGTACCTGCTGCTGAACACCAAGAGCATCCTGCACCGCCTGCCGGAGTGGTTCCCGGACGCCGGACAGGACCTGGTCGTGGTCAGCACGCCGGGCGCCCTGGCCGGAGCGGACGCCGCCGACCGGGCGCGGGACTTCCGGCACCTGCACCTGCTGGACTCCTTCGACGGCCCGTCCGTGGAGGACGAGTTGGCGGCGCTGGCGGAGCGCTTCGGGGTGCGGCGCGTCCTGTCGACGGGCGAACGTGACGTGCTGCGGGCCGCCCGGCTCCGCGAGCGGCTGGGGCTGCCGGGGCAGGACGTGCCGGCCGCCACCGCCTACCGCGACAAGTACGTGATGAAGTCGCTGCTGGCCGCCGCCGGGGTGCCGGTGGCCCCGATGCGCAGGCTCCGGAGCGTCCGCGACCTCACCGGCTTCGCGGAGGAGTTCGGCTTCCCGGTGGTGGTCAAGCGCCTGGACGCCGGCGGTTCGAACGGCACCCGGGTGCTCTGGGACCGCGCCGGGCTGGACGGCTTCGCGGCCGGCTGGGACCCGGGGCGGCCCGGCGCGCCGCAGCTCGCCGAGGCCTGGGTCGAGGGCGACTTCTACCAGGTGAACGGTCTGATGGACGACGGACGGATCGTCCTGGGCCAGCCGTCCTGCCACCCCTACTCCGACTGGTTCTCGGTGGCGTTCGACGCGCCGGGCATGAGCGGCATGATGTCCGACGCGCACCCGCTCTCCGCGCGCCTCGGGCGCACCGCGGCGGACGTCGTGGCGGCCCTGCCGCCCACCCCGGGGCTGACCGCCTTCCAGGTCGAGGTCTTCCACACGCCGGACGACCGCCTGGTGGTGTGCGAGGCGGCCTGCCGGGCCGGCGGCTCCCGCATGGTCGACACCCACGAGGCCACGCTCGGCGTGAACCTGCACGGCGCGAGCCTGCTCGGGCAGGCCGGGCTCGGCGACCGGGTCGTCGTCGCGCCCACCGGGGAGCGCCAGGGCTACGCCCGGTTCCCCCCGGCCCGCGGCGTCCTGCGCCGGCTGCCCCGGCACTGCCCGCTGCCCGCGACGCTCAGCTACTCGGCCCCCGGCGAGGAGGGCCGCGCCTACGACGGCTCCACCGCCCTCGGGCCGTACGTCGCGGAGGTCGTCTTCTCCCTCTCCGGCCCGGACACCGCGGCCGAGATGCGCGAGGTCGAGCAGTGGTGGGACGACAACGTCGTCTGGGAGGACCGGCGGAACGCGGTCCCCGACCGCTGGAAGGCGACCGCGCGCACACCCCGCGCGATGCCGGCGGCGATGTCGCGGGCGACCGGCTCCACCGCACCGTCCGGCAACTGACGAAGGAGCGATCCATGTCCGAACGAGCCGACACCGCCGGGCCGCCACGGCCCGGCCACGACGACCCGACACGGGTGCTGGTCATCTGGCCGCCCCAGGTGCTCAGTTACTTCAACGCGGGGCACCACCTGGCGCTGTACCAGGTCGCCGGTCACCTCAGGGCCGTCCTGCCCGGCGCCACCGTCACGGCGGTCGACGCCAGCGTCCGGCGGCTCACCTGGAAGGACGTCGGGAACGACCTCTTCCAGCAGCAGTACGACGTGATCGCCGTCATGAACGACTTCGACGGCGTCGACGGGCTGCGCCGGTTCGTGACGTACGCCCGGTCGCTCAGCCCCCGGGCCCGGATCGTCACCTTCGGCCGGCTCAGCGGCGTCAACCCCGCGTACTTCCGGACCTTCGCGCTCGACGCGGTCGTGGAGAACGGGGACTTCGAGGCGGGCGTCGCCGCGGCCGTGGACGTCTTCCGGGGCCTCGCCGAGACGGCTCCCGGCGTGCACCTGCGCCGCCCGGAGGGCTGGGCGGCCCCCGCCCGCCCGGGCACCGTCCTGCCCTCGGAACAGTGGCACCTGCCCGAGCCGCACGAGATCCCGTACCAGCGCTACGACGAGCTGTACCACGACGACGCCAACAAGTTCTGCGGCATCCCCCGGCGGCGCGAACTGGTCGTCCCGGCGGCCCGGGGCTGCCCGATCGGCTGCTCGTACTGCGAGGTCCACCCCATCTTCGGCAAGCGGGAGCGCCGGCTGACGGTGGCGCGGACGCTGGAGTACATCGAGCGGTCCTTCGACGCCGCGCCGTTCGAGTACGTCGCCTTCTACGCCCCGACGTTCACCCTGGACCGCCGCTGGACGACGGAACTGTGCGAACGGCTCACCGGGCTCGGCTCGCCGTACCCGTGGAAGTGCGCCACCACGCTGCACCACCTGGACGCGGACCTGGTCGCGACGATGGGCCGGGCGGGCTGCATCCGGATCAGCGTCGGCCTGGAGACGCTCGACCCGGAGGGGCACGACGCCCTGCCCCGGTCGAAGCGCAAGTCCGAACAGGACCTGGACGACCTGTCGGCCTGGTGCTCGGCCGCCGGGATCGAGCTCAACTGCTTCGTCATGGTGGGCCTTCCCGGGAGCTCGACCGCCGGGGTCCGCCGCACCGTCGCCAAGGTGCGGGAGCTCGGCGGCCGGTCCCGGCCCACCGTGTACACGCCCTGGGAGGCCACCCGTGCGGACATGACGGACGAGGAGATGGCAGCGTTCAACCGCCAGCTGTTCGTGCCCGGGACCCACAACCTCGACGCCGAGGAGCTGCGCGAGGCGTACGACGTGGTGTTCGGGCGGCAGCCGGACGTGACGGCCGTCTTCGAGAAGGTCCCGGAGCGCGCGCCGGAGGGCGCGGCCAAGGACATTGGGGCACAGGGCATCGGGGCACAGGGCATCGGGGCACAGGACGGCGCGGCCGTGCGGGTGGCGTCATGACCCTCGACACCCTGCCCGGCGGTCCGGGCACCCTGGACTCGCCGTTCCTGCGCCCCAGCGCGGGGCTGTTCCGCAACCGGCGCACCCGCCGCCCCGGCGAGGTGAACCTGAAGAGCTGCGGCCTGCTCCACCCCCGGGCCGCCGCCGTGCACGCACAGACGCTCGGGCAGCTCGACCCGGTCGACGTCCTGACCTACCCGGACTACCGGCCCGCCTACGCGATGCTCGCCGAGCGCCTGGGGACGACGCCCGACTCCCTGGTCCTCACCGCGGGCTCCGATCCGGGCCTGGGCCTGCTGACCCGGGCGTTCCCCTCGGTCACCCGGATCGTGCTGCACCACCCGAACTACGACGGCTGGTCGAAGTTCGCCCGCATCGCCGGCTGCGAACCGGACCCGGTGCCGGCCGACCCGGCGACCGGCCGCTTCGTCCTCGGCGACCTGCTGCCCAGGCTCCGTCAGGGCCCGCCCGCCTTCGTCGTCGTCACGCAGCCGCACAGCCTCACCGGCCAGGTGCACGAGGCGCGGCAGCTCGCGGAGCTGGCGGAGGCGGTCGGGGCGCACGGCAGCCTGCTGGTCCTGGACACCGCCTACCTCGCCTTCACCGAGGGCGGTGAGGAGCTGGTGCGCGGGCTCACGGGCCTGCGGCACGTGGTGCGGGTGAACAGCTTCTCCAAGTGCTACGGGCTCTCCGGTGCGCGGATCGCCGTGCTCGTCGCCCACCCCGCCACCGCGCGGCACCTGTTCGACCTGGACCCGGAGGCGCCGGTGTCCGCCGTCGCCCTGGCGCTGCTTCAGGGGTCGCTGCGCCGGCACGGGGTCTTCGAGGAGGTGTGGGCGGAGGTCCGCGGGCTGCGGGCCCGGTTCGCCGAGCGGGTCGAGGAGGCGCTGCCCGGGTGGCGGTCCCGGCCCGGCGGCGGGAACTTCGTCACCTGGGACGTCCCCGGCCCCGGGCAGGCCGCGTCGGCGACCGGCCACCTCCACGAGCACGGCATCGTGATCCGCGACCTGTCGGGCCTGCCCGGGCTGCCCGCGGCCCTGCGCATCGCGGTCGCCGACGGGCCGACCGTGGACCGGGTCGTCGACCTGCTCCGGACCTGGCGGGAAGGGTTCGCCGAGTGAGCGCCCCGTCGAGCAGGGAACCGAGCAGGGAGCCGGCCGGGGCGCCGGCTGCGGGGCCGATCGGGGAGCCGGCCGGGGCGTCTGCCGGGGAGCTGTCCGGACGCCCGCCGGGGTCCGCGGCCGGCACCCGCACGATCGCCCTGCCCGGGCTGCCCAACGTCCGCGACAGCGGCGGCCTGTCCGGGCCGCGCGGGACCCGGCTGCGCCGAGGGGTCCTGCTGCGCGGCCCAGCCCCCTCCCCCGGGACGGCGCCGGCCCTGGACGCGCTGGGCGTGCGGACCGTGGTCGACCTGCGTCAGCAGGCCGAGCGGGAGGTGGTGGACGGGCCGGGCCACACCCGCGCCCGGGTGCTGCGCCGCCCGGTGTGGGGGGACATGAGCGGCATCCGGGGCACCACCCGCCCGGCCCAGAGCGCCTACCTGGCCAACTACCGCAGCATGCTGGAGATCGCGGCGCCGGTCGCCGTGGAGGTCGTCGAGCTGCTGGCGCGGGCCGGCACCGCGCCGGTCTACGTCTGCTGCACCGTCGGCAAGGACCGCACCGGCGTGGTCTGCGCGCTGGTCCTGCGGGGGCTGGGCGTGCGGCTCGCGGACGTCACCAACGACTACGCGCTGACCGGCCGGGCCTACCGGGCGCTGCGGCCGGGGGACCCCCGCCCGGAGTGGTCCTACCAGGGCTCCCTCGACGAGCTCCGGGCCCGCACCGCCAGCCCGGCGGTGACCATGCGCGCCCTGCTCGACGGCATCGAACGGGAGCACGGGTCCGTCGGCGCCTTCCTCGAAGGGCACGGGCTGTCGCCGGGGACCAGGCGGGATGCCGGGGAGCGGGTCTTCGAACCGAGGGTCTTCGGATCGCGGGTCCTCGAACCCCGACCCGCCGGAGCGCGGCCCTTCGACCAGTGCGTGCCCCAGGAGAGGACCCGACCATGTCCGTGATCGACATCCCCGCACTCGCCGGCGCCGAGCTGCTCCGCGACCCGTACGAGCACGCGGTGCTGACGCGCTCCTTCACCGACGACGCCTCGGCCCGCGCCCTGCGCGAGGAGTTCACCGCGGCGGGGTTCACCCGCCACGAGCGGCGCGCGGACACCGAAGGCGGCAAGAAGTACCTGATGCACAACCGGACGCTGGTCGCCGACGGCACACCGGACCCGCAGGGCGTGGCCGAACTATCCGACACCTGGCAGCGGCTGGTCGGCGACGTCCTGTCGGAGGAGTACCGGGCCGCGCTGTCCGCGCTCACCGGCACGGGCCTCGACGACTGCGCCGTCGAGGCCCGGATGACCCGCTACGCGCGGGCCTGCTGGATCGAGCCCCACACCGACCGCCCCGACAAGGCGGTCACCCACCTCTTCTACTTCAACCGCGCCTGGCGGGCCGAGTGGAACGGCGACCTGCACGTGCTGCGCGGACCGCGCCTCGCCGACTGCGCCCGGCGCGTCCCGCCGCTCCTGGGCACCTCGGTGGTGCTCGTCCGCTCCGACCACTCGTGGCACGGGGTGCCGCCGGTGGCGGAGGACTGCCCCGAGGACCGGCTGGCGCTGCTGGTCCACTTCGTCCGGCCCTGAGCCGCCCGGCCCCCGGTCCGCCGGACCCTGAACCGCCAGGCCCCCGGTCCGCCGGACCCTGAACCGCCAGGCCCCGAACCGTCTCTGATCCGTCCGTCCCTGCCCGGAGCAGCTCATGCACATCCTGTCCGACCCCGCCATCGCCACCTCGGTGGACGTCACCGGCGACATCGTGCGCACGGGATTCTCCATCGTCGACGGCGCCGACTTCCGCCTCACCGGGACGGCCCGCGACGGCGTCGCCGCCTTCGCCGCGTCGTACGACGACCTGCCGCCCGACCCGTACCTGCCGGACGGCGGCAGCTACCGCTACCGGCGGCACACCCGGTACGCGTACGACACCGGCACCGGTGAGCTCGCCGTGACCGAGAACCCCGGCTACTTCCAGACCCGCGAGAACAACCCCTTCGCCGGCGGCCGGACGCGCAAGTACGAGGAGCTGGACGCGACGGTCCGGTTCAACCCGTTCCTGTCCGCCCTCATCGCCTTCAACGTCGGCCGGCTGCCGCTGCCGCAGGTGCGGCGCTGGGCCGTGCAGGCGCACTGCGTGCGCATCGTCGCCCGCGCGGACCAGGCGGGCAGGCCGACACCCGAGGGCGTGCACCGGGACGGCTGCACCTTCATCAGCCTGCACATGGTGGACCGCCGCAACATCGCGGGAGGGCTCACCTCCGTCTACAGCCCCGAGGGGGAACCGATCACCGAGAAGCTCTTCACCGCGCACCTCGACTCCCTGTACGGCGAGGACGTCCGGATCCGGCACGGGGTGGGGGACGTATCCGTCGCCGACCCCGCCGCCGGCCCGGGCACCCGCGACATGCTCCTGATGAGCTACGACCCGCTGTAGCCCGCGGACCACACCACAGGTCGGTCGGCTCGCGGGATGGAGGGGACATGAACACTCTGGAAGACGGCGCCGTCATGGTGTCGGGGGCCTCATCGGGGTTCGGCCACCGCACGGCCCAACTGCTGGCCGAGGCGGGCCACACCGTGGTCGCCGTGGCCCGGCGCGGCGGGCGCCTCGACGCCCTGTCCGCGTCGGCGGAGCGCGGCCGCATCCTCCCGGTCACGGCGGACGTCCGGGACCGGGACGAGCTGGAGAAGGCCCTGGACGGCCTCCCGGACGACTGTCCGCCGATCGTGGCGCTGGTGAACAACGCCGGCCTGTCACGCGGGTTCGGCCCGATCCAGGACGCCGATCCCGGGCACTGGCGGGACATGGTGGACACCAACATCACCGGGGTGCTCAACGCCACCTCGCTGCTGCTCCCCCGGCTCATCGCCGGCGGGCGCGGACACATCGTCAACATCGGTTCCATCGCTGCGCGTTACCCCTACTCGGGCGGGAACGTCTACGCCGCGACCAAGGCGTTCGTCCACCAGCTCAGCCTGAGCATGCGCACCGACCTCGCGGGCACCGGCGTCCGGGTCACCTGCATCGCCCCCGGGATGGCCAGGACGGAGTTCGCCCTGGTCCGGTACGACGGGGACGAGCAGCGGGCGGAGCGGCTCTACGACGGGGTCGTCCCACTGACGGCGGACGACATCGCGGAGACCGTCGTGTGGTGCCTGTCGCGCCCGCCACGCGTCAACGTCAACATGGTCGAGATCATGCCCACCGACCAGCCGTTCGGCCTCGGCTTCGCACCGCGCCGGACCTGACAGCCGTCCCGGCCCTGCCACCGCCCCGGCGTGCCTTCCCGGGCCGACACCGCGTTCACCACAACTCTGCGAGGAGCCCAAGAGCATGATCGTATGCGGACTCAAGCTGACGCACGACGGAGCCGTCGCCCTGGTCGAGGACGGCCGGCTGGTCTTCAGCGTCGAGATGGAGAAACTGGCGAACAACCCGCGCTACAGCACCATTTCGGACCTCGACGTCGTCCCGGACGTCCTCGCCGCCTTCGGCTACCGGCCCTCCGACGTCCACGCCTGGGTCGTCGACGGCTGGGACGGCGACAAGCCCGGGACGGTCGAGACCTCCGTGGGCGGCGTACCGGTCGAACTCGCCGTCGGGCCCTACCGCGAGTCCGTCCACTCCCCGGACCTGGTCAGCCCCTCGGTCACCGGCGACATCCCCGTCGGCGGCCGGGCCCGCCCCTACACCAGCTACACGCACGCGGCGGGCCACGTCCTCAGCACCTACTGCTCCAGCGCCTTCGCCCGGCACGGCGAGCCCTCGTTCGTGCTGATCTGGGACGGCGGCATGTTCCCCCGGCTCTACTGGGTCGACCCGGCCACCGGGGTGGAGAACGGCGGCTCGCTGTTCCCCCTGATCGGGCACACCTACGCGACGGCCGGCCACCACTTCGGCCCGTTCCGCCGGGCGAACCAGTCCGACACCGTCGACGACCTGTCGGTGGCGGGGAAACTGATGGCCTACATCGCCCTGGGCGAGCCCCGGCCGCCCGTCCTGGCGGTGCTCCGCGAGACCTTCCACGCGTCCTTCGAGAGCGACACCGCCGAGGCCGTGCGGTACCGAGGCGCCGTCGGCGGGTTCGGCAGCCTCTTCGAGCCCTCGATGCCGCCGCTGCACGCGTTCTACCGCACCGTGCGCGAGCGGGTGGAACCCCTCGGCCTGCCCGACGAGGACGTGCTGGCCTCCGTGCACCTGTTCCTCCAGGAACTCCTGGCCGAACGGCTCGACGCCACGATCCGCCGCTGGAAGGGCGACGGTCCGTGGAACCTGTGCTTCGCCGGCGGCTGCGCCCTGAACATCAAGTGGAACAGCGCCCTGCGCGCACTGCCGCTGGTGGGCGCGATGTGGGTCCCGCCGTTCCCCAACGACGCCGGATCCGCCATCGGCGCCGCCGCCCTCGGCATGATCCGGCACACCGGGATACGGCCCATCGACTGGCACCCCAGGCTCGGCCCCGCCCTCGGCCCGGCCCCCGGGCTCCCTGTCGACGGCACGGACGGCGGCCTGGCCCCCGGCCTCCCCGACGGCTGGACGGCCCGGCCCTGCACCCCGCAGGAACTGGCCCGGGTACTGCACGACACCGGCGAACCGGTGGTCGTGCTCGACGGCCGCGCCGAACTCGGGCCCCGGGCCCTGGGCGGCCGCAGCATCCTCGCCGCGGCGACCCGGGCGGAGACCAAGGACGCGCTCAACCGGATCAAGGGGCGCGAGCACTACCGTCCGGTCGCCCCGATCTGCCTGGTGGAGGAGGCACCGGCGATCTTCGACCCCGGCACCCCCGACCCCCACATGCTGTTCGACCACGCGGTGCGGCCCGAGTGGCTCTCCCGCGTCCCCGCGGTCGTCCACCTCGACGGCACGGCGAGGCTCCAGACCGTCGCCGCACAGGACGACCCCGTCCTGGCCGGGATCCTGACGGAATACCACCGGCTCAGCGGCGTGCCGGTGCTCTGCAACACCAGCGCCAACCTCAACGGCAGCGGCTTCTTCCCCGACGTGGCGTCCGCGCTCGCCTGGGGGGCCGTCGACCGGGTCTGGAGCGGGGGCACCCTGTACCACCGGACCGCCGCGGCCGGCTCGTGAGGACCGGCCCCGGCCCGCAGGGGCCGCCGCCCGCCGCCGTGTCGCCCTCGTCCCCGGCGCCCGGCCCGGTGGGGGCCTCGTCCCCGGTGCCCGACACTGCCGGGGCCGCGTCCCCGTTGCCCGACGCCGTCGGGGCCGCCGACCCGCTGGGCCGCCTGCGCGGCAGCACGGTACTGGTCAAGGCCGGCGGGAAGGTCCTGGAGGACCCACAGGCCGGCCGGTCCTTCGCGGAGGACCTGGTCGCCCTGTGGCGGGCCGGGATCCGGCCCGTCGTCGTCCACGGCGGCGGCCCGCAGATCGACGCCCACCTGAAGCGGCTCGGGCTGCGGCCGGAGTTCGTCCGGGGGCTGCGGGTCACCACCGCGCAGACCATCCAGGTGGTGCGCATGGTGCTGGCCGGCCAGGTACAGCGCGACCTCGTCGGCCTGCTCAACCGGCACGGCCCGCTCGCCGTCGGGATGACCGGCGAGGACGCCAACACGCTGACGGCCGTCCGGCGGCCCGCGCTGGACGACGGCGTACCCGTCGACATCGGCCTGGTCGGCGAGGTCACCGAGGTGGACGACGGCGCCCTGCGCACCCTCCTCGCCGACCACCGCATCCCGGTCGTGTCCAGCCTCGCCCGCGGCGCCGACGGGGTGGTCTACAACGTCAACGCCGACCTGGCCGCGGCCGCGCTCGCCACCGCCCTGCGCGCCGAGGCCCTCGTCCTGGTGACGGACGTCCCCGGGCTCTACCGGCACTGGCCCGACACCGACGGCCTGATCCCCCGGCTCACCGCCGACGAGGCCGAGGAGTTCCTGCCGCGCCTGTCCCACGGCATGGCCCCCAAGCTGGAAGCCTGCGTACGGGCGGTGCGCTCGGGCGTCCCCGCCGCGACCATCCTCGACGGCCGGGCACCGCACGCACTGCTGGCGCACTTCCGCGCCGAGCACCACCACGGCACGACGGTCGGGCCGTGAGACGACAGGAGCCCGCAGCATGACGTCGGATGCGACGGCGGTACGCCCGGGCCGCGGCCTCCACCGGCCGGGGATGACCCGCGAACAGCGCCTGTACCTGCTGGCGATGACGATCGACAACATCGGCAACGGGCTGTGGACCCCGGTGGCCCTGATCTTCTTCACCAGGGCCCAGCACCTGTCGCTCGGCGACACGGGCACCGCCCTCACCGTGGGCGGCCTGCTCGGCCTGGCCGCCGGCCCGCTCGGCGGCGGCCTGGTCGACCGGTGGGGGCCGGAGAGGTTCGTCCTGCTCGGCAACGCGGCCCGGGCGGCGGTCTTCGTCAGCTACCCGGTGATCACCTCGCCCTGGCAGGTCGCGGCGGCCACCTGCGTCTACTCCGCCTCCGACCGGCTGTTCTGGACCGCGAACACCCCCATGCTCGCCCGCCTGACCCCGGCGGGCGAGCTCACCCGCGTCCTCGGCACGCAGAACGTGCTGCGGATCAGCGGCTGGGCCGTCGGCGGCGGCCTCGGCGGCCTGCTGATCGGCCACGCGAGCGGCCTGCACCTGCTGGCGTACGCCAACGCCGCCACCTACCTGCTGGCCGCCGCGCTCGTCCTCGCCGTCCTGCACCCGGCACGGCGGCCCGCCCTCCCCGGCGCGGAGCCCGCGGTCGGGGAAGACGCGAGCGGGCCGGTCCCCGACGGACGGCGGACGCTCGCCGGGGACCGGCCCTACCAGCTGTTCTGTCTGGTCCAGATCCAGTTCGCGGTGATCTCCGAGACCCTGACGGTGATGCTCCCCCTGGTGGCGCTCGACGTCATGCACGGGCCGACCTGGCTGCCGGGAGCGGCCGTCGTCGCCACCTGCGCCTCCCTGGTGCTCTCCCGCCGGTCCGCCGCCCGCTACGGCGAACGCCGCTCCCCCGCGCACAGCCTGCGGCTCGCCTGCCTACTCTTCGGCGCCGCCTTCCTCCTGCTGGTGCCCGCCGGCCGGCTCGGCCCGACCTGGGCGGTCCCGGTGGTGCTGAGCGCCGCCTTCGTCGGCACCGCCGGTGACGCGCTGTTCGCCCCGGTGATGACCGCCGTGGCCCACGAAGCCGCACCGGAAGAACTGAAGGGCCGCTACAGCGCGGCCTTCCAGACCGCCTGGGGAGTGGCCGGCACGCTGGCCCCGCTGATCGGGGCGAAGCTGATGACGGTCGGCAACGGCGTGCTGTGGCTGACCATGGCCGCCGGCTGCGCCGCGACCGCCCCCGCCGTCGGCCGCGTCCTACGCCCGCTCTCCCCCGCCCCGGAACGGGCGGCCGCATGCGCCGGATCGTGATCGCCGGCATCTCCGGAGCCGGCAAGACGACACTCGCGGCGGCCCTCTCCCGTCGGCTCGGCATCCGCCACATCGAGATGGACGCCCTCTACCACGGGCCCGACTGGACCAGACGCCCCGAATTCGAGGACGACGTCCGCGAACTCACCGAAGGCCCCGCCTGGATCTGCGACGCCCAGTACCACCACATCGTCGGCGACGTCCTGGGCAACCGCGCCGACACCTTCGTCTGGCTCGACCTGCCCCGACACACCGTCATGCACCGCGTCATCCGCCGCTCACTGCTGCGCGCGACCACCCGCCGCGTCCTCTGGAACGGCAACACCGAAACCTGGCACGCCCTCCTCCACGACCCCCACCACCCCATCCGCTGGGCCTGGACCCAACACGCCACCCGCCGCACCGAAACCGCCACCTTCCTCGCCGCCCACCCCCACGCCCACGTCATCCACCTCCACACCGCCCCCCAAGCCCGCCACTGGCTCCACTCCCTCCCCCCGACACCGCCGCCGTGAGCTGTCCGCCACCCGAACGCATCCCGCCGGCCCGGCACCTGCTCACCCGGCACGGCCGCGCGCGGGATAAGGACGGTGACCTGCCACCGCTCGGTGCCGCCGCCCCGGCCTCCCCACAGCCGCGAGCCGCTAAGTCCAGCGCTGTCGCCTGTGAACGGAAGCGGGCGGCAGCGCTGACGTTTTCGGGATGCGTCTCGGCCCCCGGCGAATTCGGACCGGGCGCCTGGGTGTCGTGTATCGGCAACCCTGTGGCGGTGGCACTTACCGGCGTGATTCGGCAGGATCCCTTCCATGAGCTCTCAGGGCAGCGGGCTGGCACCCGCTTGGGTAGCGCGCAAAGTCGTCGCGTACGACGAACTCCAGGCCGTGGCAGGCTCGCTGTGGTGGCTGCAGTCCGACCCCGACCACGGCGGGGTCCGGCGTGTGATGTGTTCGGAGCGCGCCGGCAAGACCTTCGCGGTGACGCCATCCGATTTCTCGGTCGGGAGTGAGTTCCACGCCTACGGTGGCGGCAGCTTCGCCGTGGTCCAGGACGGCTTGTGGTTCGTCAGTGACGACGGCTCCCTCTTCCACCAACCGCTCGGCCGCGCACCGGACAGGACCGTGCCCGTACGCGGCTCGGAACACTACGGGGACCTCGCTCCGAGCCCGGACGGCAATGTACTCGCGGTTCGTAGCGACGGCGCCGCCGACGAGATCGTCGCTGTGTCGCCAGCCGGAGACGTCAAGGTCCTGGTTCACTCCTCCGGGTTCCTCTCCTGTCCTCGACTCGCAGAAGACGCCCTGGCGTACCTGGAGTGGGGCCGGGACCAGATGCCTTGGGACAGCTGCCGCCTTCTGCTGGCCGACGTCCGTTCCGGCCGCCCCGGAGCGGGTCGGGTCATGGCGGGCAGCTCCTCGGAGTCCGTGGTCCAGCCGTCCTGGGGGCCGGACGGACTGCTGTACTTCATGTCCGACCGAACGGGTTGGTGGAACCTCTACCGGCTTCGCGACGACATGGTGACGGCTGTCCTGCCCACCGATGCGGACTGCGCGCCGGCGCCCTGGGAAGCGGGCTACCAGTCGTACGGATTCGCCCCCGACGGCACCGTCGTGCTGACCCTACTGAACGGGTTCACCACCGAACTCGTCGCCGTCGATCCCACCGGCAATCGGCGCCGGATCGGCCAGAACCTCACCTCGGTGAAGCCGTACATCGCGGTCGACGACGACCGGCTCGCCGTGATCGGCGCCACCCCGTCGTCCGCCCCCGGCTTGTGGTCGCTCGACCTCACAGTACGAGCCGACGCCCTGGCCGTCCCGGCGGGCGCTCGGTCAGGGGCCGTTCCGCGTTGGACGCCTTTCCCGCCGTCGGTCGACACGGCACAGGGTTCGGACGGTCGTGTCCGCTTCCTGCTGCACCGGCCTGCGGGAACAACGGCACCCGTGCCGCTTCTGGTGCGAGCGCACCCCGGTCCGACGGACGATGTGCCCCTGCGGCTGGACTGGACGACCCAGTTCTTCGTCAGCCACGGCTTCGCCGTCGCCGAGGTCCTCTACCGGGGCAGCACCGGCCGGGGCCGCGCCTTCCGGCAGGTGCTGCACGGCCATTGGGGCGAGTACGACGTCGAGGACTGCACCGCGGTGGCCGAGCACCTGCGCTCGACCGGCGTGGCACTGCCCGGGGCGATGTTCATCAGCGGCGCGAGCGCCGGCGGGTACACCGCGCTCCAGGCGGCGAGTCGTCCCGGGCCGTTCGCCGGTGCGACGGCCACCTCAGCGATCATCGACCCCGCTCGGTGGGAGCTGTCCGTCCCGGAGTTCCAGCGCCCCCATGCGGCCGTGCTGAGGGGGCCTGCGGGCGCGGCGGCGCCGGAACGGATCCGGTGTCCCGTGCTGGTGATCCACGGCACCGCCGACACGATCACGTCCGCCGAGGAGGCGATGCACTTCGCCCAGAACCTGGCCGCCCTCGGCGGTGACCACGACAGCCTGCTGGTGGAGGACGGCGACCACTACCTGTCGGCGCCCGCCGCCCGGGAACAGGCCCTCCGTGCCGAACTCGACTTCTACCTGCGCCTCATGAGCTGCCCGAGAGCGTGACGGCCATGGCGTCGGCCTCGGGCAGCACGGCGCGGGCGAACTCGCGAAGCTCCCGGGCCGGGGCGTAGTCGGCGTGGACCCGCAGGTCGGCCAGGACTCCGGCCACCCGCTCGACACACCGGCCTGAACCCGTCCTGGCTGTGTAGGCGACGGCGTCCCGGCCGGCCGCGCACGCCCGGTCCAGGTCCCCGGTGCGAAGCCAGGTGGCGGCGAGCAGAGCGGCGTCGATCGCCCGCCGGCGGACCCTGTCCTCCCCCACTCCGCTGAGCGCCTCGGCGAGTCGGTTCCTCGCGGCCGGGGCGCGACCGAGGTCGTGGAGGCAATGGGCCGCCTCGTCCGCGAGGTAGGCATGGTTGAAGTAGCGGATCCAGGTGGGCTCGTCCTGGTGGTCAACGGTGTCGAGCAGCTTCTCGGCCTGGACGATCAGCTCGGTCGCCTCAGCCTCCCGGCGCATCCTGGCGTTCGCGCGGGCCACGACGGCGGTGATGGCGGCCCGGGTTGCCGGGCTCGCGGCGGTCCCAGCCGCCGTCTGGGCCGAGGCTGCCCAGCGCAGGGCGGTCTCCGGCTCTCCGCAGTGCAGCGCGAGGTGCCCGAGGTTCACCGCCACGAGGTAAGCGCTGTACGCCTGATCGTTGGTCACGGCCGTCAGGGTAAGCGCGCGCCGGTAGTACGCCTGGGCTTGGTCGTGGTCTCCGGTGTCAACGGCCTGGTATCCGGCGAGCTCGCAGAATCCTGCTGTGACCCTTGCTCTCCGACGAGCGACCGACTCGTCCGCGACCGGGCGGCGGAGAAGTGCTTCGAGTTCGTTGTCGATGTAGGAGCTGACCTGCCGCTGGTACTGCCGAGCCCCGTGTGTGTGATCGAGCTGACGGAACAGGTCGAGCATTCCCTCGGCGGCGCCGAGGTCGGCCCCGGTCACCGGCAGTACCAACGCAGTCGCTTCGGTTGGTGAGCTGATGGACAGCCAGTCGGCGACCAGGCCGCTCACCTGTGCCAGAGGCGACCCTACCGACGTCATCCTCTGCTCGCCTCGGCCGCGCTGGTGCACCGCTTGTGCTCGCCGGTCGCCGTTCTCCGGAACGACGACCGGCGCACCGACCGCACCCGATCCTCCGGGGAGCAAAGAGCGCAACTCGGTCGCAGAAACCTTCAACAGCCTCGCGAGCTTCGGCATCTGCCACGGTTGCGGCGTCGCCGTGCCCTTCTCCCAGCGGTGGACGGTTGTGCGGTCGACGTCCATCAGCGTCGCCAGTTGCTCCTGGGTGTAGCCGGCGGCCCTGCGCTGCACGGCGAGCCGTCCCCATCGTGCCATCGCACTCTCCCCAAGAGTTCCAGGTGCACCAACCGCGCAGGTCATCAGCGCTTTCTCAACATCACTGCCGAACGTTGCCACAAGTCTGCACTGTTCCAACGGGCTTGGCAGGTGCTTCCGTATGAGCCCCCAAGGATTTCGCACCTTGGACCGGGGTCCTCCCTACGCACTGCCGCGGAGCCGCACGCACCTGGGCGTCGGCACGCCGTCCGGCCGTGCTCGGGCGGCGCTCCCGTCAGGCTCGACAGCTTTCCAGGCAAGAAAACCGATGACCATGACTGGTCCGAGTCCGTCCGTGAGTTGTCGGCCCGCCCGCCGGGCCCGTCAGGGACGCACAGTGACCGGGCTCACTCCGACCTCCGACAGCGGAGGACTACAAGGAAGTCGTATGGAGATGACTGAACACGCCCCCACGCAGCACGCGGTGGTGATCGCCTCCGGTGGGCTGGACAGCACCACCGTTGCCTACTTGCTCGCCGACCGCGGCAGCCGGCTCACGCTGCTCTCCTTCGACTACGGGCAGCGGCACCGGAAGGAGCTCGACTTCGCCCGCCAGGCCGCCGGCCGCCTGAACGCCCGCCACGAGGTGGTGGAGCTGAGCGGTCTCGGCCGCCTGTTGTCGGGCTCGGCACTGACGGACCCGTCCATCGAAGTTCCCGGCGGCCACTACACCGCCGAGAGCATGCGCAGCACCGTGGTGCCGAACCGGAACGCGATCATGCTCTCGGTCGCTGTGGGTGTGGCAGTCGCCACGGGGGCGGACGCGGTGGCGTTCGGTGCCCACTCCGGCGACCACACCGTCTACCCGGACTGCCGCGCCGAGTTCTTCGACGTGTTCGGCGAGGTCGCACGGGTCGGCAACGAGGGGTTTATCGCCGAGGGCTTCCAGTTGCTGGCGCCGTTCATCGACCAGACGAAGGCGGACATCGTGAGGGTCGCCGAGCAGGTCGGTGTGCCGTTCGTGGACACCTGGTCGTGCTACCGCGGGGGCGAGCTGCACTGCGGGACGTGCGGGACGTGCACCGAGCGGATCGAGGCGTTCGTGCTCGCCGAGGTCGAGGACCCGACCGATTACGCCGTCGCGTCCACCAGGGCGGCTCGATGAACGGGATCGCTGTCCCCGGCCGGCACCGGATCGGGAAGACGTTCCGGTTCGAGGCGGCCCACTTCCTGCCTCACCTGCCGGAGGGGCACCAGTGCGCGCGGATGCACGGCCACTCCTACGCGGTGGAGTTCGTTCTCACCGCCGACCGCCTGGTGCCGCCCGGGTTCGTCACGGACTTCGGCGACCTCGCCCCAGTGAAGAAACTGATCGACAGCACGCTCGACCACCGGGTGCTGAACGATGTCCTGTCGGTCTCCCCGACGTCGGAGAACCTCGCCGCCTGGCTGGCCGCCTGGTTCGTGGGGCATATGGAACCGTCGCTGCCGGGCCGGCTGGCGTCGGTGCGGGTGTCGGAAACGGCCAGCAGCTGGGCCGAGTTCGTACTGGAGGGGCAATGAGCCTGTCCGGGGGCGAGGTCGCCGGCGGCAGGGGTCTGCTGGTGGCGGAGTGCTTCGGGCCGACGTTCCAGGGCGAGGGTCCGAGCGTCGGGCAGCAGTCGCTGTTCGTCCGGCTGTCGCGCTGCAACCTCCGCTGTCCGGGGTGCGACACCCCGGAGACGTGGGACTGGTCCCGGTTCGACCCGCAGGAGGTGTCCACGCGGCACGGCGTCGAGGATCTGGCCACGTGGGTGATGGCCCGCTCTCCACGGCTGGTGGTGGTCACCGGAGGTGAGCCGCTGCTCCAACAGCCCCAGCTCGTCGACCTGATGCAGTTGCTGTCGGGCCGCCAGGTGGAGGTGGAGACGAACGGCACCGTCGTCCCGCGGCCGGACCTGGTCGAGTCGGTCACGGCGTTCAACGTGTCGCCGAAGCTGGAGGCCTTCGCCGCGCCCGGAGACCGGCGGATCGTCCCGAAGGCTCTGAAGGCGTTGGCCACCTGCGGGAAGGCCCGGTTCAAGTTCGTCGTGCACGAGGCCGGCCAGCTCGACGAAGTCGCCTCCCTGGTAGAGGAGTTCTCGCTTCCCGACGTGTGGGTCATGCCGGAAGGGGAGAACAGCGCGGTGGTCCTGCGCACGATGCGGGAGCTGGCGGACCAGGTTCTGGGGCGGGGCTGGAACCTGACGCCGCGGCTGCACACGCTGCTCTGGGAGGCCGAACGTGGCCGGTGAGAACACCGAAGCACCTGGACGGCGCGGTCGTTCCGGCTCCCCGAGGCCGCGCGTGTTGGGTAGCGGCCAAGTATGCGGTGCAGTGGGGAGCGGGATCCTGCATGCCGTCCAGGCACGACCTACTATAGCCAACTCCCTTCCTGCGCGCGCACATTCGCTGATGCCATTCCTCGTCGAGGCGCGTCACCTGAAGGCCGCCGCGCGGGCCTGCATGCGCCGCTCGGGGTCACCGGGCGCCGACGGGATGAGCTGGGCGCAGTTCCGGCAGGGCATGGACGGCCGGCTGGAAGCCCTGGCCGAGGAACTTCGGACGGGTTCCTGGCGGCCCGGTCCGCTGCGCGAGGTGGCGATCACCACCTACACCGGCAAGGCGATGCCCTCGGTGATCCCGACGGTGGCGGACCGGATCGTCCAGCGGGCGATGCGGTCCGCGATCGAGCCGGTGTTGGAGCAGCGGGCGTTCGCCGACTGGGTCTCGGGCTACCGGGCCGGGCGGAACCGGATCACCGCTGTGCGCGACTCCGACCGACACCTGCGGGAGGGCTTCCGGTGGGTGGCGGACGTGGACGTGCGGCGGGTGTCGGAGGGGTCGTCCGCGGCCGAGGTCACCGACTGGCTGGCCGAGCACGTGGCGGACGGCTCGTTCCTGCGACTGTTCGAGCGGGTGCTGGAGTCGTTGCCGTGTCCGCTCGTCCCGGGCACGGCGCTCGCGCCACTGCTGATCAACCTGCGGCTGTCGCGGGCGGACGCGAGGCTTGCGGGGCTGCGCACGGTGCGGTTCGCGGACAACTACTGCGTCTTCTGCGGCAGCGCCGAGCAAGCCGGAGAGGCCCTCGAAGCCATCACCGGGGCGCTGGCGCGCTGTGGGCTGCGTCCCAACCTCGCCAAGTCCAAGGTCTGGGCCGGCGTGAACGCCGAAGACCTGTTCCTGATCGCCGGATGAAGGGGGCAGCGATGACGATGAACCTCGGCGGCCGCAGGCTCGCCTGGGTGCCGGTGCCGGGCGGTGTCTGCCTGTTCGGCGACCGGCAGAAGCCGGTGAAGGTGGTCGACCTGGAGTGGACGGCGACGCCGGTTACTCCGGCCCAGCTCGGCCTCGCCCCGGACCACCGGCCGCTGGTCGGGGTCGCCCACGCGCAGGCGGCCCGGATCGCCGCCGACCTGGGCGGCCGGCTGCCGCTGTCGAAGGAGTGGGAGTGGGCGGCCTGCGGGCCCGAGCGCCGACGGTACCCGTGGGGAGACGAGGAGCCGGCCGAGGGACGAGCGAACCTGCGCGGCCTCTGCGGACGGCTCACCCCGGTCAGTTCCCACCCTCGGGGTCGGACCCCGACCGGGCTGTGGGACATGGCGGGCAACTGTTGGGAGTGGACTGCTTCGAGGACGATCGGCAGCGGTTTTGTGATCCGCGGTGGCTCCTATCACTCCCTGCCGCTGTACGCCCGGTGCACGTTCCTGAACGCCGCGCCGGCCGAGCTCAGCTCGCCTGGCATCGGCTTCCGGGTGGTGAGGGCGGCATGATCGGCGACCTCGTGATCGCGGGCTGTTCCCGACGCAAGGCGCCGGACGTCGGCCTCCTGCCCGCCCTGGAGCGGTACACCGGGGGCATCGCCCCTCAGCTGCACGCGCGCTTCGCCGATCACCCGCACGCCCGCAGCCGGATCCGCTTCCTGTCCGCGGCATTCGGCCTGGTGCGTACGGACGACCTGATCACCTCGTATGACCAGCGCCTCGACTCCGGCCGGGCCGAAGGACTGCGCCTGATCGTGAACGGGCAGCTGCGGCGCGACTTCGCCGCCAATGGCGTCCCGCAGCGGGTGCTGCTGGTCCTCGAACCCGACTACCTGGTCCTGCTCGCCGACCTCCTGGCCCTGCCGGAGCGCCCGGTCCTGCACTGGATCCCCGACCCCCGCGGCTGGCCTCAGGCCGCCGCCGTGCTCGACGAATGGAGGTGGCCGTGATGAACATCAGCCTCACGGACGCGCTCAAGACCCAGGCCAACGCCCACCGGCACTTCACCACCGGGTTCACCGAGCGCACCGGTCTGAACTGGCACCAGCCCACCCCCGCGGGCGGCGGCGCCGGCCGGGCCCTGTCGGTCATGATCCCGGCCCGCAACACCGCCTACGCCCTGCCGACGGTGCTGAACGCGCTCGGCGCGCAGCAGCACGCGGCCGACGTGGAGGTGATCCTCGTGGACGATGCCTCCACGGACGCGACGTTCGAGATCGCCCGCCGGCACCCGGTGGTCACCACCGTGGTGCGTCTGGCCGAGCGACGCGGCTCGGCGGCGGCACGCAATATCGGTGCCCGCCTCGCCCAGGCGCCGACCGTCCTGTTCGTCGACGCGGACATGGTGCTGCCCTCCCACGTGTTCGCCGATGTCGCCGTGCGCGCCGCGGCTGACACCGTGCTGGCCGGGTTCCGGCACAACGTCGCCTATCGTGCGTCGCCCTGCGGTGAGCCGCTGCTGCCCAAGGCGCCCCCGCTCCTCGGTGCCGACCACCGCGTCACCTGGAAACCCCCGGTGGGCAAGGTCCTGCCGTACTCCGGCCTCACGCTCACCGACGTGCTGGACGGGCGCCCGCTGGATGCCACCAACGACTTCCAGACGCTCGGGTACGGGCGGTCCTACTACGACTGGGACCTGCCCCGGATGGTCGTCACCGCGCTGCTGGCGGTGCCGCGCGAGCAGTTGGTGGACGTCGGCGGCTTCGACGAGGAGTTCGGGGCGCTGGGCTGGGGCATGGAGGACACCCACCTCGGCGCGGCCCTGATCGCCTCCGGCTGCCTCGTGGTCCCGCTACGTCAGGCTGTGGGCTTCCACCTCGACCCGCCGGACGCCGCCGCCCAGTGGCAGGCCAAGCTCGCCTCCTGGCCCGCGACGCTCGCCCACTACCGCCACCTGCTGTCCCTCCCTGCCCCCGCCGACCGCGGCGACGCCTTTGTCGCCGCCGCCGACAAGCACCTGACCGACGCCGAGGTGATCACCCGATGATCCGCGCTTTCGCCGCCGCTACATTCGACGGCACCACCGTCGTGCACGACCCGGCAGTGGGCACCAACCACCTTCCGCCCCAGCCCCTGCCCCTGCCCGTCGGCTGCGTCGCCCTGGACGACCGGCAGGTGGCCGCCTGGCCCGAGGCCGACCCAGCCGTCCTCGCGCTCGAATACCCGCCGAGCATGTGCTGGTCCCCGATCGTGCGCTGCAACCTGGACTGCCCGCAGTGCCTCGACGACAAGAGCGTGCGCGAGTCCACTGCGGCCGAGCGGCGCGTCCTCGCCGGCCACATCGCTGCCTCGGGGGTCCTGGGCGTGGACATCTCCGGCGGCGAGCCGCTGCTGCTGCGCGACCTGCCCGAACTCGCCCGCGCGATCCGCCGTCAGGGCACCAGCGTGGTCAGCTGCACCACCAACGGCTGGCACCTCGCCCGCCGTGCCGAGGAGCTCGCCGACTCCCTCGACGCGATCCGGGTCTCCCTCGACGGGGCCACCGAGGCCACCCACGACTACTGGCGCGGCCAGGACAGCTACCGGCGCGCCGTCGCGGGCATCCGCGCCGCCGTCGACGAAGGCCTGTTCGTACAGCTCCAGATGGTCCTCATGCAGTCCAACAAGCACGAGGCCCAGACACTGCTGGACCGCGCCGCCCAACTCGGTGCCGGCGGGGTGACCTTCCTCCAGATGCTCCCCATCGGCTCCGGCGCCGCCCTCGCCGCCGAACAGATGCTCACCGACGAGCAGGCCCAGGACATCGTCGGCCCGCTCGCCGTCCCCACCGATATCCGGGTCCGGCTGCGCACCCGCACCAGCGCGAGCGGCTTCACCGTCCTGCGCGCCGACGGCTACGCCTGGCGCAACACCCGGGGTGCCACCGGCATCTCCGCGTTCGTCCCCGTCACCGGCCCGTCCGACCTGCGCCTGCCCACGTCCGGGAGTTCCTCGTGACCAGCTCCTCGCGCACCGGAAGGCGGGTCTTCGCCCAACGCGTCCCGTTCGCGCCGACGCACTACCAGTGCTTCGACGCGGCCCGCCTGATCGCCGAGTCCGTCGTCGGGATCGACCCGGACGTGACCTGTGTGATCGGCATCGCCTCCGGCGGGATCAAACCGGCCCGCCTCATGGCCGACTACCTCAAAGTGCCCTTCCATACCGTCTCCGCCAGGCACAACAAGAGCGACTCCCCGTTCCAGCAGGCCACTGGCGACGTCGAGGTCCAGCTCGCCGACTCCCTGCCCGGGCGCCTGTCCGGGACAGTGCTCCTCGTGGACGACATCGCCGGCACCGGAGCGACGTTCACCGCCGTCACCAATGCGCTGAACGACCGGCTCGACTACTCCGCCGAGATCATGACGGCGGCACTCTTCCGCAACCGCGGGTGCACGCAGACCCCCGACCGGTGGGCCTGGAGCGTCGACGACTGGGTCGTCTTCCCCTGGGAGACGCCGCACAGCGGCCAGACCCAGCCCGTCCCCGCCCTGAAGTGGGTGAGCGCCCGGTGATCACCCGCCCCGCCTCCCGCGGCGTCCTGCTGGTCCTCGTCTCCTGGACCCCTGACGCCCCGGCCGGCATCGAACGCGCGACGGCCGCACTGGCCCTCGGCCTCGCCCACAACGGCCACCGGCCCGTCATCGGCACCGCCGCACCCCAGCCCGAAGGCCCCGGCCTCCCCGGCGTCACCATCGCCCGATTGCGCCTCGACGACGTGCAGTTCCCGTGCGACGACGACGTTCTGCGCCGCGCCGTCACCTACCAGGACACCAGGCTGACCCACCAGATCCGGGACCTGATCACCGAACACCGCATCGACACCGTCCTGTTCACCGACGCGCTGTGGGGCCTCGGCCGCCTGCGCGGCGACGTCCCCGGCCACGTCCGCCGGGCGCTCGCCGCCCACGTCAAGCCGCACACCCTCGACGCCGGGCCGGCCCTCGCCCGCGCCACCCGCGTCCTCGTGCCCTCCGCCGTCGTGCGCGACGAGCTGGCCGGCTGGGGCCCGCACAACCTCCGCATCGTCCCCAACGCACTCATGCCCGACCCCACCGTGGCCCCACCAACCCCGGAGCGCCGCGAACAGCTCCGCCGCAACGGCCCGGTGCGCGTCCTCTCACGGCTCGGGCCGGAGAAGGGCGTACTCGACCTGCTGGAGGCCATCTCCCGCTGGGACCGGTCCCTCGAAGTAACCCTCGCCGAAGCCGGGTTCGAGGACAGTACGGGATCCCAGTCCGAACTCCTCGACGCCTGTAGGAAAGCAGCAACCCGAACCCCGAACGTCCGTCTGCGCGGGGCGCTGGCCTGGGACGAGGTGCTTCCCTGGCTCTCCGGCGCGGCGGTGGTCATCGTGCCCAGCCACAAGGAGACCTTCGGTCTGGTGGCGCTGGAGGCGATGAGCGTCGGCACCCCGGTCGTCGCCTACCGGGTCGGCAACCTGCCCGCCCTGATCAGCCCGACCGGCGATGGCGAGCACCTGCTCGTCGACCACGCCGACGGCCCGACCGCCCTCCACAAGGCGGCACGAACCCTGCTGGAAGATGACATACTGTACGCCGCGACTACACAGACCGTGTATCGGAGAGCGGCCGAGTTCGAGCCGCGCCGAATCGCTGACTTCTTTCTGGAGGCGGTGTCGTGATGCCCGAAAACCCTGTAGCCCCTGCGCCGTTGCTGCTTGTCGACGGGTTCAACCTTCTGTGGGCCGGCACCTTCGGCTTCCCCGCCCCGATCTTCTCCCGTGACAAGACCCGCGAACTGACCGGCCTGTTCGCCTTCTTCGCCCTGCTGCGTGCCACGGTCCGCGACGACCTCGACGTCGCACAGCCCGAGGTCCTGGTGGTCTTCGACGGCGAGCACGGCACGGCCGAACGCGTGGCCGCCGACCAGGAGTACAAGGCGAACCGGGAGGCGACGCCTGAGGCGCTCAAGCCGCTGCGGTTCCTCGCCCCGGTGAAAGACGGCCTGGACGCGCACGGAATCCGGTGGGTCGAGGTCAGCGATGCCGAGGCCGACGACGTCATCGCCACCCTCGCCACCCGTGCTGCCGCCTCCCGACCGGTCCTGGTGATGTCGCGGGACATGGACTTCTACCAGCTCCTCGACGACCGCGTGCGCATCCTCAACCGCTCCCGGAAGTCCTCCCAGCGGATCATCACCGCCGACCAGGTCCTCGCCCGCTACGGCGTCACCCCCGCCCAGTGGCCGGCCTTCCGCGCCCTGACCGGCGACAAGTCCGACAACATCCCCGGCGTCCGCGGCGTCGGCCCGAAGGTCGCCGCCGCCCTCCTACGCGACGGCATGCGGCTGTCCGACCTGCCTGGCTCCGGCCGGCTGACCGGCTCCAAGGGCACGGCGATCACCACCGCCTGGGCCGACGTACTGCGGTGGGAGGCGACGATCACGGTGCGCCGCGACCTGGACGTGCCCGTCGCCCTCCGCGGCGAGGCCAGCCCCCAGCTGCCGAAGCCCGCCGACGTCGTCGAGAAGCTCGGGCTGTGGTGAGCAGTGCTGGCCCGGGCTCGATCCTGGCCGCCTTCGCGCACCCCGACGACGCCGAACTGTGGGCCGGCGCCACCCTCGCCCTCCACGCCAGGAGCGCCGCCGTCACCATCGTCGTCCCGCACCACGACGACGTCCGCGACGCCGAGGCCCGCAAAGGCGCCGCCGTCCTCCGCGCCGAACTGCGCCAGGTCCCCCGGCTCGACCATGCCACCGTGCGGGATCTGCTGCTGGAGACGCAGCCGGAGACCGTCATCACCCACCCGCTGGGTGATGTCCACCCCGAGCATCGGGCAGTCGCCGCCAGCGTGCTCGCGGCCGTCCCCGAGCCGCGGATCGCCACCGGCCGGCCGAGCCGCTTCTACACCTGCGACACCTACAACTCGCTGACCCTTGACGGCCCGGTGCGCGCCGACGTGATCGTGGACGCCACCGCGACCTTCGACACCAAGCTGGCCGCGCTGCGCGAGCACATGAGCCAGCCGATCGAGCAGCACTTCGGACCCATGGCCGAGAGCCTCGGCCGGCTCTGGGGCGCCCGCATCGGCACCCGGTACGCGGAGGCGTTCACCACCGTGCCGATCCTCGGCTGCCTGCCCGGCGCCACCCACCTCTGAGCTGCCGCACTCCAGCGGCCCACCCTCCGTCAACTCACCCCCAAGGGACGACCATGACGTCCATACCCGTGCAGGCCCAGCACCGTCGCCCCGTCGACCGCCCGCGCGTCCGGGAGCTGACCCGCGAACTGCTGCTCGCCCTCGGCGAAGACCCCGACCGCGACGGCCTCCAAGACACACCCCGCCGGTTCGCCGACTGGTGGGGCGAGTTCCTCGACCACGACCCCGGCAGGCTCGACACCAGCTTCGCCCAGGAGGGCCGGTACGGCGACTTCGTCCTGCTGACCGGCATCGAGGCGTGGAGCGTCTGCGAGCACCACCTGCTCCCCTTCCGCCTCGACGTCTCCATCGCCTACGTGCCGGGCACCGCCGTCCTCGGCCTGTCCAAGCTCGTACGGCACCTGGAGGCCCACACCCACGCCCTCCAGCTCCAGGAACGCATCACGCACGACGTCGCCCATGACCTCGCCAAGGCCGCCGCCACCGATGACATCTCCGTCTTCACCACCGGCGAGCACCTGTGCATGAGCATGCGCGGCGTCAAGGCCACCGCGGTACGCACCACCACCATGTGCCGGCTCGGCCGCACCGAAAGCGACCCCGGTCTGGCAGCCCGCATCGAACGCCTCGCGATTCCCACCCACCCGTAACCACCTCCCGCCTTCGACGCACCAGGAACCGACCTTGTCTGTCCATACCTTCACCCTCACGGCCTCGCTGGGCACCGACGCGGCGACGGCCGAGGTCTGGCAACAGCTGAAGGCTGCTCCTCCGGCCGGCTGCACCTACGTCCCCGAGGTCTACTCCCAGACCCCCGGCCTGCGCTGCGAGCGTGAGGCCTCCACCAGGCTGGAGGCCGTATTCGGCGTCGTCGGCGAGGTCCACGCCTCCCACGGCCTCCTCCTCGACGACCTGGGAGTGGAGAAGCTCTCCGAGTGGATCTGCGACGGCATCGGCCAGCCCGACGGCCCCACCGGGACGTACGCGGCCGACATCGCAGCCCAGGCTCTGCTGCTGGCGATCGACCGCCTCCGGCGCCTGGGCCACGGCGCCGACGGCATCAAGGCGTTCACGGACCTGGCCCTCGGCAGGCCCCTCACCACCTGACCCGCCGGCCATGGGCATACCGAGGCTGCGGCACCTCACGGTGCCCGACCTGCCGTCCCCCGGCGCGGGGACGGTCATCCTGCCGGCCGGCCTCGCCACCGGCCGACCTCGCTTTCAGCACCAGACCGTCCACCTGCTCGCCGAGTGCGGCTTCCGCAGGACGGTGCTCGACCCGCTCGTCCTCGGCGACCCGTACGCCGCGTGGCGCGATGGCTGGCTGGACCGGGCGGAGACCTACGCCAGCACGCTGTGGTGTTCACCGCTGTGAACTACGGACCCGGCAACGGCCAGGAGCCCTCCCGGTAGGAGAGCCCCTGGTGAGACGTCAGGCGGAGACCGGGGCGGAACTCGCGGCGCGTCCGGGCGGGGTCGTGGTCAGGGCGTGTTGGTAGCCACCGGGCGATTGTGCAGGTCAGAGCTGCAGGCCCATGCGATGGGCCATCCCTCGGAGGTCCCGGGCGGCGTGCGAGGGCAACTGACGGTCCAGCAGGCCGGAGACGGTCTCGCGGACGAGCACGTTGGCGTGAATGCGCTGGGGCGCGACATGTTCGGCCGCCAGCAGCGAGGCGACCGCCTCGGTGTCCCGGCCGCGTAGGTGCGCCAGCGACCGCCCCAGGTCCGCGCGGAAGGCGGCCTCCCTGCCCGGGGCGGCCAGGGTCTGCGGATGGACGCCGGCCCCTGCCGCTACGGCCTTTCCGTGCAGGCCGAGGTCGGTATTCAAACTGACCTGGTGGATACCGACGTTGGTGGGGCCGAAGTTCAGATGCCAGGCCTTGGTCTCACCAGTGCGAGACGCCAGGTTGGCGGCCTCAGCGAGGTGCTGGTTGACCTCGCAGGTTCGCTCGGCACCCGAGCGGCGGACATCCAGACTCAGGCAGGTTGCCTGGATCAGGTGCAGCTCGCCCAACAGCGCGTGTGCGGCTGGGCTCATCAGGTGCCGCTCGACCTCGTCCGCGGCCTGTCCAGCCCGCGCCAGGGCTTGGGCGGGGCTGCCGGCGGCCATGAGCACGTGAGTGTGGAAGAACCCCGACAGCGCTTGGTAGATCGGATCCTCCAGTTCGGCGATCACCTCGGCGGCCCGGGTGACCGCGATGAATGCCAGGTCCGTATAGCCGAGGTTCTTCAGCAACAGCGTGCCGGCCGGGTGGTAGGAATCCACCAGCAGCCGCAGCAGGGCCTGCCGCCGGTGACCCGGAGCTGCGTCGGCTGCCGCGTGCAGGTCCCCGAGCAGACCGGGAAGCACCTCAGCGACCTGGCCGTACTCGCAGGCGTGATAGAGCCGGTTGACCTCGGCGACCCGTTCAGCCAGCAGGCCGACCGGACCGGCGGGCGGACGCTGGTCCGGCGGCAGACCCAGGTTCATACCCATCAGAGCGAGGCGCAGCGTCGGGATGGCTTCGTGCGCGCTTGCCGCGGTCGGGGCGGCAGGGGCGTATGGCCGGCCGGTCAGCTCGGACGGGGCGATCTTCAAAGCCTCGGCCAGGGCGTTGATATGCCCAGTGCGGTCCAGATACCGCCGGCCGTTCTCCACCATCGACAGGAATCCGACCGAGAGACCGGCCAGTTCGGCCAGCGTCCGCAGGCTCGTCCCGCGCTGACGACGGGCCGACCGCAGCCGTTGGCCGATCTGTTGGGCTTGCTCTTCGCTCATCGCACCCAATCCCCGCAGTTCCGGTGACCGGGTCGTAGCCTACGGTGGCTGGCGGTGCGTCAGGACGGATTCGCCCGGAACAGGCGACGCGGACTCACCGTATCGCGGCCCGGCCGACGATCCGACGGACCGTCTCCGCTGCTTCGTGGTCGCCGATGCGGGCAGGCAGGACGGACAGCAACTCACGGGCGAACGGGGAGAGACGGACCCGCAGGGGAGCGAGGCTCTCGGCCAGGACCAACGAGGCCGCAGCCGTGGTGTCCTGGCCGAGCCGGGCATGAGCGGATGCGGCGGTCACCAGTACCCGCGCCCGCCAAGCCGTGTCCAAGGCGTCCAGATCCGCCGACCGGGCATGGTCGACCGCCTCGTCCGCGGCTCCCGCCTCTGCCGCGACCACGACATGAGCTGCCGACACAGTCGCATGTGCCCGAGCATCCCGGGCCCTTCCGGCGGCCTGCTGAAGCAACCGTTCTGCCACCTCCCGGCGCCCGGCAGTCACGTTCGCCACAGCCTCCAGCAGTCGCAGGGTCAGATCGGCGTCGGAGTCGTGCGCCCGCTCCACCCGGGCAAGTGCGATCTCCGGCAGCCCCATGTCCATCAACAGCCGGGTCTCCTCGGCCAGGAAGGGCACCGGCTCCGGCCCAGTGGGGCGGGCCCGGTGCAGCAGCATCCAGGCCAGGTCCCGGTAACCGAGGCGTCGCAGCAGCCCGGCCGCCGCGACATGCCCGCGTACCCGCAGCTCGGCCGCTCGCTGCAGGGCTGCGGTCGGCGCGGTCGCGGCAACGGTATCGCCAAGCCGGATCAGACCCGGCAGTGACCGGGCCAGCGCGTGGTCGTCCCCGGCCGCTTCGGCTGTCAAGGCCAGCTCGGTTCGGGCATCAAGATCCTCCAGCGCCCCGGTCTGCTGTGCTGGGCCCGTCTCGGAAATTTCACGCCGCAGCTGGAAGGCGACAGCCCTCACCAGGACGTGCTCGCCGCCGGCCGGCGGGTAGGGCTGCCCGGTCAGATCGGCAGCGTCCAGCCGCAGGGCCCCGGCCAGAGATGCCAGGTCGCGGTGGCGGTCCACCCAGTCCCGGCCGGCTTCGAGGTCGACAAGGCGACCAGGAGAGATGCCGGTCCGCACGGCGAGCTCGTCGACGCTGACCGCCCGGCGGGCTCGCCAACGCGCCAGGCGCCCGCCTATCGGGCTCCCGCCGTCCTGGTCCTCGTGTTCGTCGTGCCTCACGTGGCCTGCTTGCTTCCTCCACCGTCGCGGCTGATGCCGGTCGAGGGCAGGTTCCTCCGCGCCACGGAGTCCCCGTGCGAGCGCGCATGCCCTTCGCGCGCACCACAGTAGTGACCTCTGGTACGGCGATGCGATCGCCCATGGACCCGTGGTTCTCCCGCCGGCCAGCGGGGCTGTCAGCAGAGGCGGGGCACCAGCGCGGTCCGGCGCACGTCTGCGCCCAGTTCCGCAGGTCGCCGGTGATGTCGCGGTAGCCACGGTCGAGGTGCTGGTGGTTGCGTAGCACGGTGGTGCCCAGGACCGCCAGGGCAGCGAGCAGCAGGGCCGGGGCGGCCCGCAGGTCGGTGGCACGGAGGTCCAGGCCGCCGGTGCCGGGCGGACAGGGCCCGTCGATCCGCAGGACGTGCCTGTCCTGGGCCCGGTCCCGGTGGTGCTGTGCGCCGCCTTCGTCGGCACCGCCGGTGACGCGCTGTTCGCCCCGGTGATCGGGGTGAAGCTGATGACCGTCGGCAACGGCGTGCTGTGGCTGACCATGGCCGCCGGCTGCGCCGCGACCGCCCCCGCCGTCGGCCGCGTCCTACGCCCGCTCTCCCCCGCCCCGGAACGGGCGGCCGCATGCGCAGGATCGTGATCGCCGGCATCTCCGGAGCCGGCAAGACCACCCTGGCGGCGGCCCTCTCCCGCCGGCTCGGCATCCGCCACATCGAGATGGACGCCCTCTACCACGGCCCCGACTGGACCAGACGCCCCGAATTCGAGGACGACGTCCGCGAACTCACCGAAGGCCCCGCCTGGATCTGCGACGCGCAATACCACCGCATCGTCGGCGACCTGCTGGGCACCCGCGCCGACACCTTCGTCTGGCTCGACCTGCCCCGACACACCGTCATGCACCGCGTCATCCGCCGCTCACTACTGCGCGCGACCACCCGCCGCGTCCTCTGGAACGGCAACACCGAAACCTGGCACGCCCTCCTCCACGACCCCCACCACCCCATCCGCTGGGCCTGGACCCACCACGCCACCCGCCGCACCGAAACCGCCACCTTCCTCGCCGCCCACCCCCACGCCCACGTCATCCACCTCCACACCGCCCCCCAAGCCCGCCACTGGCTCCACACACTGTCCCCTGCACCGTGAGCCACCCTCCCCCTGGCTCCGCCCAACCACCCCGGCCGCGCCGCGCGGTGCTCTCCGTCCTCCCCGGCACCTTCTCACCCGGCACGGGGGCCGCCTCGTTCCGGATCCGTGGGCGAGCCTCAGTCTGGCCGTCGGGCCGATGTCCAGTTCCTCCGGTTCCTCGCACGCCACCCAGCGGACCTCGAAGGACTCGGAGCTCGCACCCAACTCGCCGCCGACCGGCCGCGCCCGGAAGCACAGGGAGAACTCCTGTCGGACTTCCCCGTCGGAGAACTCGATCACGTGGCCGGGGTCGCTGTAGGTACCCACGAGACCCGTGACCTCGACCTCGATGCCCGTCTCCTCCCGCACCTCTCGCACGACTGCTCCGGAGAGGTTCTCGCCTATCTCGAGAACGCCGCCCGACATCCCCCACCGGCCGCTGTCGGAGCGCCGCTCCAGCAGGAGTTCACCGTATGTGACTGACGGGCAGTCAACAGGATGAAGCCGGTGAAATAGTGTCCTGCGCTCTATTGCCACGCTTCGATGCGCATCATGGCGAAGCGCGCGACCGCTGAACGGGTGAATTTTTGGTGCTCGGGGGCTCAACCAGGCGGGCGAGAGCCCGGAGGCGGTGCGCAAGATCCCCAACTCGGGCCGACATCTGCTGAAGTAGCGGACATGACTCGACAGGCGGGCAGCACGAAGCGACCTCCCCGGTTCGAACTCCGTTGGGGAGGACTGCACGTGACGATCAACCGCATTCCCGCGTGGCTCATCACCGCAGTCATGGCGGGCGGCGGGACCCTCGCGGCCCTGTGGTCGCGGAAGTAGGCGAGCCGGCAGCCGGCACAGGCGGTCGGCTCGGGACACCCGAGGAGTGATGACGGGGGAAGGGGTCGTCCGGACATGAGGCACCTCCCTCATGGCTCGAATTCACGCGGATTCACGGATTGGAGCCTGGTTTCACAAGTTTCACGCTTTCAAGCATTGGTTGTGTCCGCCCGTCCTGCTGAGCTGTGGGCATGGACAACAACAGGCAGCCCCAGAAGTCCGCACCGTTCCTCGAACTTCGCATCGGGGGCGTGCACTTGACTATCCAGCGCATCCCCGCGTGGCTCATCACAACGGCATCTGCGGGCAGTACCGTCGCCGCCGCCTGGTGGGCACGGAGGTAGGTGACTCACGGCCCCACCTGGAACACCCCGAAGTCCGCGGCTGTCTTTCCTCGGTGGCACTCGCGGCACAGTGGCCACACGTTGTCATCGGTATCCTCGCCGCCGAGGGCGATCGGAGTCCGATGGTCCACGTCAACCAGGGCCGCGGGGAAGTCGCCCCCGCACAGCCCGCACACCGCGGACCCCGCCCGATCGACCAGCCGGCGAAGTCGTTCCGCCTCACTGTGGCGCCGTGCCACCAGGCTGGCAACCTTCGACGCGCCCGGACTGTCGGACGGGCTTCGTACGCCCTGTGGTGGGCTTCGCAGCGTCCCCGGTGAGTCGGCAGTCGATACAGCGCACAACACCCCCTCGGTGAACAGTTGCATCGGGCCGAAGACCACACGCTCTGTACAACGCGTCATCTGGCGAAGGTGCCCACCCCGAGACTCGACCTCGGGAACTCCGCGGACAGCGCCCCGTGGGGTCGTGTCCGCGTGCCCCCTTCCGCAGAGGTTGTGGGCCTGGTGGTGTCCTTGCCGACTCAGAGCCGGCCCGGACACGGTGGGGACCACACCTCTGAGCCCCGGTTCGGCTCGCCCTGGCGGACGGCCTACTACGGGCGGCACGGCCCCCGCGCCCTGCCCCACGCCTCCGGCGGCCACCCCCGAGAGGGCGCGTGGTGACTGCTGAACGGCGACAAATTCTACGTGGCGGCCTGATGGAGGCCATCACGATCGAGACCCGGGTGTCACACGGCCAGTTCTGGATCAAGGACCCGGGCACAGGTTCTGGCCAAGTTCAGTGAAGTGTGCCGCTGTTGTGATCGGCCTGTGTACTTTCGAGCGGTCCGGAAGGCGTCCTTCGCTATGGGTCTGGCGCTCGATGCCCTGGCGGCCATGCCGACGTCTCCTTCGTCTTCCTTGCAGATGGGAATCGTGATGAGCACTCCGAGTACCGGAACACCTGCCACCACCCCTGCAACGACTCCAGCGAGCGCGACGGCCCCGGCGAGTACGTCGCCCCAGTTCGAGGTGGACAAGGCGATGCTCGACGGTCCGACGCCGAAGGACCTGCTCCCCACCACCGGCAACTACCCGACGGAGATCGTCCGGTACCGCTCGGTGGTGCTCACCGACATTCCCGGGGCGAAGCCGGCACGCGCCCTGACCGGTGCCATCGACCTCGGCGAGGAGAACCTGCCGTTCTACAACCGCCCGGCAGAGGGCATGATCGTCACCACCGAGCAGAGCTGGTCGGCCCAGGGCGTCACGCTCGGCAGGCTGCTGCACAGCCTCGCGCTCGCGCCCGGCGAGAGCACCAGGGTCGCGGTTGTCGACTGGCAGCGCACCACTAGGGCTACCGGCACCGAGACGGCGTCCGAGGCCGAAACGCTCGCCGGAACCACCGACCAGAACCGGTCGATCAGCGAGGTCGCGAACGCGATCGCCCGCGAGGAGCAGTACGGCAACTCCCTGGGGTTCCAGTCCAGCCAGTCGTCCAGCTCAGGCGGCAGCGTCGGCGTCGCGCTCTTCGGCATCGGCGCCGGCGGCAACTGGAGCAAGTCGTCGAACACGGGCATCGCGACGTCGGTGTCGCGCTCCACGGGCGTGAAGTCGGTCGCGCAGGAGGCGACGCAGCGAATCAGCGCGCGGACCCAACAGCTGGCGACCGCGGCCCGCAGCCGGAACATGACGGTCGTACGCGAGACGACGCAGACGGAGAAGGACCAGGTCCTCACCCGGGTCGTCACCAACTACAACCACATGCACGCGATGTCGGTGCAGTACTACGAGGTCGTCCAGGTCTACAGCGTCACGACCAAGCCGACCAAGCTCGAACGCTGCCTGTTCATCCCGCTGCAGGAACTCACCTTCACTCACACCAGCCTCCAGCGGTACAAGGAGGTACTCGCGTCGGTGGCACCGGTCGACTGGGCGGCGAAGATCCGCGCGGCGAACCCGTTCGACACCGCCGTGCGCAGGCTCGACGCGTGCTCGGCACCGGAGGTGCCGACCAGGCAGGAGTTCGACGGGGTGGAGCTGGCCGACATCGCCGCTTCGACGATGGGCGTGTACGGGGTGCGCAAGGCCGACGGCAGCCCGGTCCGGTTCGACCCGGCGACGCAGCGGTGGAACGCGCTGCCCACCACGGGCCTGAGCGGTGGCCTGACCCGCATCGCACCGGGCAAGAACACCGTCTGGGCACTCCGAGCCACCGACAATGCGATCGTCCAGTTCGACGGGACGACCTGGCGAACCGACCCGGCGACTGGCTGGGGGCTGCGCATCGCCTGCGGCACGGACGACTCGGTCTACGTCGTCGGCACCAACAACGTGATCCACCAGCGCGGCCAGAGCTCATGGTCGAACTTGGGCATCACGGCCGACGACATCGCCGTCACCGGCAAGGACAAGCTGTGGTACTCCCGGCAGGGGGTCGTCTACGAGCGCAGTGGCACCAACTGGGTGCAACGCAGCGCGACGGGCGTCCAGCGTCTGTCCGCCACGTCCGACGGCGCGCTCTGGGCCGTCGTCCAGCCCCAGTCCAGCACCGAAACCATGCCCCTCCTGGTGGAGTCCGGCGCGACGACCATGGTCCGCCCCACGGCCGACGGCCTTCAGAGCGTCACCGGCCTGGCACAGATCGCCTCGGCCGCCGCCGCCGACTACTGGGTGCGGATGAACAACGGGACAGTACGCCGGATCCTGGGACGAGAGACACCCGTAGCCTTCGACGACCAGCCGAAGGAAGACTCCTCCTACGCGTCCAGAATCGACGTCTGGTCCGACGACACCGCAATCCGCGGCATCCAGATCATCTTCCCCAGCCACACCTTCGGCTGCGGCGACATCGCCGCCTCCGGCACGCAGCAGGCGACCTACACCTTCGGCGCCGCCGACAAGCTGATCTCCTACGACGCCTGGTCCGGCAAGACCGCCCGCGGCAGCCTCGCCGGGCTGCGCCTGAAGATGACCTCGGGCGTGGCCAACTTCGGCGTCGCCGCGACCACCACCGTCGCACCCGACCTGTCCGAGGACGCCGGGGGCGCCTCGGCCATCTGCGGGCTGTTCGGCTCGACGGTGAAGTCCGGCAGCCGCACCTACGTCGCGTCGCTCGGCTTCCACGTGCGGGGCGGGAACGTGCCCCAGTCGGTCCTGGACCACCTGAACGACAACCGCCGGCACTACAGCCAGGCCGTGTGGGCCAACGCCGACGAGCTGACGCTCAGCCGCATCCTCGCCAACTACTCGTACGCCCCCGCGGGTTCGACCGCCGCGCCGGTCCCGCTCGGTACCCTGCTGGACCCGAAGCCGATCGCCGCCACCGGCAACTACCTCGGCTTCCGCTGGAACTTCGCCAGCGAGGAGGAACGACAGGAGTGGACCGACTCCCGCAAGGCGAGCGACAACACGTTCGGAGCACCGGTGACCAACACGATCGCCATCGCCACCAACGGCGTCTTCGCCGAGGCCGTCCTCGGCCGGTCCAACTCGGCCGAGAAGATCGACCTCACCCGCTTCTGGAACTGGAAGGACTCGCCCCTCCAGATCACACCGGCCGACATCGCCCCGGTGTCCACCGCCTCACGCGCGCAGAACCTCGACACCACGGCACCCGGCATGGGCGTCTCCCAGGCGAAGTTCGCGCCGACGGTGGTGATGCCAGACCCGAACGGCCTCCAGGCGGTCCAGGCCATCGCCACCGCGAACCTGTTCCGCGACATGAGCGGCCTCAACACCATGAGCCAGGTTCTCGTCAAGGGCATCGAAGCCGCCGCCACCAACGACAAGGAAGCCGGCGTACGCGCCCAGGAAGCCCTGAAGACCGCCACCGAACACCTCCAGAAGATGGCCCAGATCGCGGTCGACGCGGCCGGCAAGGCGGCACCGCTCGTCACCGGGGGAGCCGGAGGCGGCAACCTCAGCGCCCTCGGCGGCATGCTCAACCAGGGCAGCAAGGCCGCCGCGGACACCAAGTAGCAGTCCGAGGCACCGTCCAACGGCCGGATCTCGCAGAGCAAAAGACCTGATCACCGCGCGGGGGGGGGGCGCGGGGGCCCCCCCCCCCCCCCCCCCCCCCCCCCCCCCCCCCCCACCGGGGGGGAGACGGGGGGTTATTGGGGGGGCGCCGGGGAGCGCAGCCACCGACC